>JALYHE010000124.1 GCA_030776705.1 Actinomycetota bacterium
ATCCGGTTGGTGGCGTTGTCGTCGACGACCAGCACCCTCAGGCCCTCGAGGTGGGGACGAGGGCTCGGCAAGCCTCCAACGGCCTCGGGGGGCGCCGGCTCGAGGCGGGCCGTGAACCAGAAGGTGCTCCCGCGGCCCGGCTCGCTGTCGACGCCCATGGTCCCGCCCATGAGCTGCACGAGGCGTGAGCAGATGGCCAGTCCCAGCCCGGTGCCGCCGTAGCGGCGGGTGGTGCTGGTGTCGGCCTGCGAGAAGGCCTCGAACAACCGGTCGACTTCGTCCTCGGATATGCCCAGGCCCGTATCGGACACCTCGAAGCGCAGCTCGACGTGGTCCTCGTCCTGCTCCGCCACCGCCACCCGGACCACCACCTCCCCCTTCTCGGTGAACTTCACGGCGTTGCTGAGCAGGTTGAGCAGCACCTGGCGAAGGCGGTTGGGGTCTCCCCTGAGCGCAGCCGGCACGCTGGCTGGGATCAAGCAGGCCAGCTCCAGCCCCTTGGCGTGTGCCCTCCCCGACACCATCTCGGCCGCATCCTCCACGAGGGGCCGCAGGTCGAACTCGACCTGCTCGAGCTCGAGCTTGCCCGCCTCCACCTTGGAGAAGTCGAGGATGTCGTCGATGACGGTGAGCAGGGACTCTCCCGAGCGGCGGATCATGTCGGCGTACTCGCGCTGCTCGCGGTCCAACGAGGTGTCCATGAGCAGCGCCGCGCTGCCCAGCACTCCGTTGATCGGTGTGCGGACCTCGTGGCTCATGTTGGCCACGAACTCGGACTTGAGGCGGGAGCCCTCCATGGCCTGGTCCCGCGCCGCCTCCAGCTCGGCCTCGGCCTGGCGCCGCCGCCGGTCGGAACGAGCCAGAAGGAAGAACCCGGCCACCAGCGCCACTCCGAGGACGCTGGCCACGAGGAGCACGGTGGAGCGCAGGCTCCGGATGCCGGCGAGGGCGGTGCGGGCCGGGAGCCGCAGGGTCGCAGTCCAGCCCATGCCCTGGAGGGGCCGGTAGCTCACCAGCTCGTCGCCCGATGGCCCCGGCTCGGTGATGTGGCCCGAGCGGCCCTTCAGGGCGGCAGCGACGGCCCGGTCCTCCCGGCGGGACACCAGGCCCCTCGGAGCGCCCTCCGGGCCGGCCAGGACGGTTCCGCGCTGGTCGGTGAGCGACAGGGCTGCTCCCCTGAGGCCCGTCACCTCCCGGGCGAAGCGCTGGAGGGCGTCGAGGCGGTAGGTGACGGCCAGGATGCCCAGCGGACGGCCGGGCTCGCCGCCCACTCCCGGGGCGCGCACGTGGGTGCCCACGGCTACGACGAGGGGCCGTCCGGCGATCTGGGTCTCGTAGGCCTCGGACACGTAGGTGCGCCCGGTCGAGGTGATGCCCTTGTACCAGTCACGAAAGGAGAAGTCCTTGCCCACGATCTCGGGCGTCGGCGGAACCACGTCGGTGAGCCGGCCGCTCACGTCGGTCAGGAAGGCCCCGTAGATCTCCGCTCGCGACTGCTGGAGCTGGCTCATGTGGAGCTGGATGACAGCCGAGTTGAAGTTGGCCGGGTTCCCGTCGCCCAGGGCGGCGATCACCGAAGGGCGCTGGGCGTACGACTCCACCAGCTCGGCGAGGTCGGCCATGTGCTGCTCGAGGAAGGCGGCGCTCATGTCCGAGGTGGCGCGGAGCTGGTTGTCCACCTCCCGCCGCACGGCTCGCTCGGAGAGGGCGATGCTCGAGTAGGTCAGCAGGCCCAGGGGCATCACGCTGAGCAGGACGAAGAGCGCCAGCAGCCGGCCCCCCCCTCGCCCGCCCGGCCGGCGTTGCGCCGCCGGGCGGCTGGGCGCGTGTTCTCGACCCCGTGCCATTCGCATGCGCACCAGCGCCTATCGGCACATAGCGGCGGTGAGTTGAGCGGCGTTGACTGGGCGTCGGGCGGGGTGAGTACTGCCGAGTCACCCTCTCGGGGTCGCCGGTGCTAGTGGGCGCTCCTGCCCGAGGAGGCAGCCGCTGCGGGGACGGGGGGAGCGCCTACCGCCGAGAGGTCGGCCAGGCGGGGGTCGTTGGAGAAGACCTCCACGATGGGCTCCGCCATGCCGAGCCGGCGCTGAAGCCGCTCCACATCGGCGGCCTGGTCCCAGAGCACGAAGGTGGCCACCACCCCGGTGCGACCGGCACGTGCCGTGCGGCCCGACCGGTGGAGATAAGCCTTCTCGTCCTCGGGCGGGTCGAAGTGCACGACCACGTCCACGTCGTCCACGTGGATGCCCCTCGCCGCCACGTCGGTGGCCACGAGCACGGCGAGGTGGCCATTGGCGAACCGGCGCAGGGCCCGCTCCCGGGCGCTCTGGCGCAGGTCTCCGTGGATGGCCTCGACCTTGACCCCCTCCCGCTCCAACTGCCCGGCGAGGCGGTCGGCGCCCCGCTTGGTCCTCACGAACACGAGGGTGCGCGAGACCCCGCGGCTGACGGACGCCACCACCCGGACGCGGTCCATGTGGTGGACGGCGAGGAAGCGGTGGGTCATGTCCGCCACCGTCACCTGCTCGGAGTCGACGGCGTGGTGGACGTGGTCGCGCAGGTAGCGTCGCACCAGCACGTCGACCTGGCCGTCGAGGGTGGCCGAGAACAGCAGGGTCTGCGGCTTGTTGCCGCTCAGCCGGCGCATGACCCACTCGACCTGGGGGAGGAAGCCCATGTCGGCCATGCGGTCGGCCTCGTCGAGGACCACGAAGTCCACGTCGTCGAGACCGAGGGCCCGCCGCTCGAGGAGGTCGATCAGCCGGCCCGGGGTGGCCACGGCGACGTCGAGGCCACGCCGGAGCTGGTCGACCTGGCGGTCGAGGGGGGTGCCGCCGTAGAGCGCCGCCACCCGGAGGCCCACCGCATCTGCGAGCGGCCGCAGCACGCAGACGATCTGCGCCGCCAGCTCCCTCGTGGGAACGATCACCATGGCGCGGGGCCGACCGGCGGGCGCGCCTGGGGCCGTGCGCTCCAGCAGGGGTAGGCCAAAGGCGAGGGTCTTGCCCGAGCCGGTCTCGGCTCGGCCGCAGAGGTCACGGCCGGTGAGGGCGTCGGGGATGGTGAGGGCCTGGATGGGGAAGGGCTCGGTGATCCCCTGGCGGGCCAGGGTGCCAGCCAGGCGGTCGTCCACGCCCAGGTCGGCGAAGGAGGTCATCTCCGGTTGGCCGAGTGGGCCGGCCTCGCCATTCGCCATGAGCGGTGGTAGGGCCCTCGGCCGGCGCGGGGGCCTCAGATCGCCCTGACCGAGGAGGCCTGGAGGCCCTTGGGCCCTCGGGTGGTCTCGAACTCCACGTGCTGGCCCTCGTCGAGCTCTCGGTACCCGGTGCCCTCGATGGCCGAGAAGTGCACGAACACGTCTGAGCTCCCGTCGTCGGGGCTGATGAACCCGAAGCCCTTGGCGGCGTTGAACCACTTCACTGTTCCGGTTGCCATCGCTGGCCCTCCTCTTCTCCACGCACGTCGAAAACCTTGCTGCGGGAGGGTCACTCTGCGATCAGCACGGCGCCGACCACGTGCCGGTCGGACTGGACCACCGTACCAGCCACAGCCCCCCGAGCGTCCATGTCGCGAAGTTGGGCCACCTGGGGGTCCGTCATCGCGACATGAACGGCCCTGCCGTTTCGAACGCTTTCTAGGCGAACGCCTCGTCGCCGGTGGGCTCGATGCGCCGCGAGCCGTTCATCTCCTGGCGCAGCTTGGACAGCTCCAGGTAGATGGCTCGCCGCGCTCGGTTCTGGTTACCCAGCGGACGGTGCTCGGGCAGCGAGTGCCACGGGTTGAAGGACAGGTTGTCGGCAAAGGCGAGTTGATCCTCGGAAGCGAACTCCTGGGCTGGGATCCGAAGCCGGGCGACGGGGACGAAGGGCGAGAGGCGCTCGGGCCACTGCACAGACGCGTCCTCGACGGGCATGCGGTGGGGATCCGTCTGGACCTGGACCAGGAAGTCGAACTCGACTGACTGCCGTCGGAGTGTCGCGACCATGGCGTCCCGCAAGTAGTCGTCGGACGGATGCTTCGGCATCTTGGTGGTACCGGGCGCCTTCGGCCGCAGGGAGTACTGCATGGCCTGGTCCTCTCCCAGGAGATAGGGCACACAGCTGTAGTACTGCACCTCCAGCGGGTTGACGTGGGTCTTCGAGTAGAGGCCCTGCATCAACCCGTCCATCAGATGGGAGTCGAAGGGATTGATGAAGTAGAACAGCGGGGTCCCGTCGAACACCCGACGCTGGAGCTTGAGGTTCTCCACGATGTTCGGGGTGGTGAACGTCGGAGCGCTGATCCCGGTGAAGTCCTGGGTGTACCTCTCGTCGTCGAACAACTTCTCCCCCGGCACGCCCATGAGCTTGACACCGATGCTGAGGATCCCGTTGTCGTCGAGATCGGGCGGTGCAAAGGGCCCGGGACCACCGAAGCGGACCCACGCCCGGTATGTGGCCTCGGCGCCGAAGACGCCATGGCGGACCTCGCGCCGCAAGGCGGGCAGAACCGTGAACTCACCCCTGACAACGCCATAGGTCTTGGTGTTGCCCGCCCTCTCGGCCCGCGTGTGGGCGTACTCCCGCCGCATGAACGCCGCCATGTGCTCGATGATGGCCCGGGTGATCTCCTCCTCGTCGTCCAGGAGGCGCTCTTCGGCCAGGGCCAGGTGCATGTGGGGCCGTCGGGCGTTTATGACCGCTTGGGCCAGCGCCGCGATCGGCTTCTGGAGGAGACGGTCGAAGGTGGCGCGGAAGTAGGGGTCGATCCGCCGCTCCAGGCGGAAGCCGGCCACGAGAGCGTCATGGAGCAGTCGCACAACTCGGGGGGAGGCCTCCCTGGTCCAGTTGGCCTTGTTGCTCGGCACCGTGAGCGGCCCTCAGGTGAGGCTGGCGAGGTAGCGGGTGGCCCTCACTCCCGGAAGGAAGAAGTAGGCGCCGCCTCGCACCTGGGTGAACCTCGGGATCCCAGTGAGCCGGCGGCGAAGCGGACGGGCCTGGACCGTGAAGGTGGAGCCGGGGGTGGTCACGGCGGAGCCCATCAGGGGGTCGCTGTCTTCGTACAGCCCGGCGAACTTGGGGTTGTTGATCCACGTGTGCTGAATGAACTCGAACTGGCGGGCGAGGTTGGCGCTCAGGCACATGAAGTGGAGCCCGCGTTCCTCCTCGCCGCCGGCCGGCGCGGGGTTGAGTCGCTCCTCGGGTGACAGGAACGCTCCGTACTGACGGCCGCGACGGACGATGCGGTGGCGTTTCCCTAAGCAATGGACTTCCTTGATCCTGGGTCGGGGTCCAGCGAGTCACGCGGGTGGGAGCGCCGGACGTGGGACCCGATGGGGCAGCGCAGTCCTGCAGGGTCCGTCTCGTGGTAGCCGAAGTCATTGAAGTCGGCCATGGAAGGGTCGTCCACTTCGGGGCAGGTCACGAGGGGTGCCCCACTCGGCCACCGGCCCACCCACTTGGCGCCCAGCCGGGTTTGTGCGTGCGGGTTGGCGGTGCCGTCAGCGTTCCTGGTCACCTCCTCGAGGTAGCGCCAGAACCCTCGGACGTCCTGGCTCAGCTGGCGGAACACGAGGTAGCTGCCGTTGAGCCCGAAGTCAGCGCCATCCGATCCGGAACGACTCCCTTGAAGGACCCCGTCGGGGTCCGAAGCCGGATCGACCCACAGCCGGCGGGGGTACTGTCCGTACTCGTTCTGGTAGCCCAGGACGATCTCGCCGGGACGGATGGTGTTGGCCCAGGGCCCGGGCCGGTGCAGGCCGTCGATGACCGGCTGCGAGATCCCGTCGTGAAATCCGAAATGCTCCTTGTCGGTGAGCAAGATGGTGGCCAGGGTGCCCACCTCCTCCATGCCGAGTCGGTGGTCCGGGCCAAGGCATCGCTCGTGGGCCCGGGACAGCGCCGCCTGATCAGCGCCGTAGAGAAGCACAAGAATGTGGACCGGCGGGTTGCTGGGGCCCCCCCAGCGCCACTCCTCGGGTGCGTTCTGGCCTATGTCGCCGAGCACCCGGCGCCGGTGGGAGGTGGTCATGCCCTCGCTGTACTCGACCGGGAACTGAGCAAGAACGGCGTCGGACAGGCCCAGGTGGCGCAGGCCGCCGTGGGTGAAGGCCAGGTTCAAGCTGAACTCCGTCGGCTCCGCGTCGGAAGTGGTGATTAGCGGTGCGACCGATCCCAGCCATCGACGGGTCGCCGCCGGGTCTGTCACGGTGAGGAGATGGAAGCTGGCGGCCTTCAGGTGCCCGTAGCCGCGGGCGACGATGCCTTGGATGTCGCTTCGTTCGACGTCCTCAGCCATGACGACTCCGCCGTTCGTGTGTCGATGGAGTCACAGCCAGCTGAGCCACTGCTCAGTCCTTCGAGGGCTCATCCGCTCCCGCGCCAACCCCTTGCGCACGCGGGCGTTGTTGGCGATGTTGAGCGCCGTCAGCTCGGGATAGGCCGAATACCACACCGGTGTCGCCACCTTGTAGCGATACAGGAATGCCTTGAACTCCAGCTCGTAGTTGGCGCCCCCGAAGACCAGCCACCTCGTCGGGGGATAGCCCATCCCGTTGCTGAAGATGGCGTTGAGGCCCCAGGCGATCTTGTCAATGAAGTCGTCCATGTAGTTCTCGAGGCTTCCGTCGTAGTTGCTGGCGAACAGGATCCGCCGCTTGCCGTCCAAGAACACCCACCTGGCGAAGTGAAGGCTCTTGACTCCGGTGAGGGACCCCTGGTTGTAAATGTGGCGGGCCGCATAGTTCACGATCTTGAGCATGGCCATGGTGGTGTAGAGACGGAAAGGACCGGGCTTCAGAATCCCCACAGCACTGAAGGGGTTCTGTGCCGCCAAGTCCTCCATTGCCGTCAGCTCGGGGTCTCGGGGTCCCGACCCGGGCGGTGCCGCCTCATCTCGCCGCTCGTGCATCCACAGCACGGCCAGGTACAGAGGAAGCCCTGCCAGCGCTAGGGGAAGCACAGGGAGCAGCAGCAGCGGGACCCCAACCTGGTGGGCTCTGTTGCGCAGACGCCACTTGGGATCCGGGCGGTCCGCCGGCCACCGGGCCCAGTTGAGCTTGGGGTCTTGGGCCACGAACTGTCTGACCGCGGTGTGGATGGCCGACGGCGGCTGACCCTCCCAGTCGCGGCTGTCCAGAAACCCCTGGAGGCCCTCTCGCAGCCGGGCCTCCTGGTGCACTTGCTGGACGGTTCGGCCGATGGTGTTGACGTAACGGGCGGGGATCGACACCCTCCTGGCCTTCAGGTACAGGAGGCGGCGCTCCCGCATGAGGGGACTGTCGACGGGATAACCCTCGCACTGGCCGAATATCCGGTCCACGCCGTCTCCGGTCACGTCCACCAGCTCGGCCAGGTGGCGTTCCAGTGGGGCGTCGACGTCGCAGATGTACACGAGTCGGGCCGGGATTGACCGGCCCTCGAGGTCGGTAGCCTCGTCCACGATCAGGAGACGGGCGAAGTGGACGCCGGACAGCGCGGCGAAGGGCAAGACGTCGTTCCGCCCGGCGTCCTCGCCCATGGCCTCGAGCAACTGCCGCAGCTCGTCGACGCGGCCGGGCCTGATGTCGGCGACGATGGTGAGGGCGTCCTGATGGGCCACAGCGGTGGGCTGCGCCGGCCTTCTAGAAAGCCAGGGCGAACTTCAGGACGTGCCTTCGGCCCCAGAAGACGAGCCCGAGGTAGACCCCCGGCACCACCTCGCGGATCTCGTCTCGTATCCACCGGGCCACCTTCGAGGTCTTGGAGTAGTCGAGGACGACGCAGTCCTTGTCGTCGAACCAGCTCCTGTCGCCGTAGACGCGGGCGCGAACGGCCAGCACGCCGAAGGGCGACACCAGGTTGCGGAGCTCGGAGTGCTCAGGGTCGAACACCTTGCCCTGCCAGAACAGGACCCGGAGCAGTCTCGCCATGGGTCCCGCCAGCGCCGTGCCGGGCAGGAAGAGGACCGTCCCCTGCCCCCTGCCCACTGGGATCTCACCCGGAAGGCTGTTCCTGAACAGGTTCTCCAGCTCTTCGTGGGACATGTCCATGAGCGGGGCAGCACCGTCCATATTCCCATCCTGCTTTCTCGGGCTCCCGGAAACTGGGTCCCAGTCTTCTCCGTCCCGAATCTCGTCCGCCGAAGAGGCGATGTCAAGGCCCGCCACTGACTACGTCCGGTTCTTGGGTGGTGGTTCCGGTAGCAGCGGAAGTCGTCCCTCGTCAGGTAGCTCCAACACATGCGCCGGGTGGCTCACCGGCCGAGGTCCCCCAGATTTGCGCCCTGGGCGAGCAGCTCGTCCTGCACACGGGCAGCGGGTACCTGGCGGGGCGTGGTGCCCAACCGGGCGGCCAACGCGGCGCACACGCCGGCCGCGTGGCCGGTGGCCATGGCGATGGGGGTGACCCGGTACGACGAATGGGCCTCGTGGGTGCCCGAGATGCACCGGCCCGCCACCAGCAGCCGGTCCACCTCCTGGGGCAGAAGGCACCTCAGGGGAATGTCGTAGGCCTCGCCCGGGGGCAGGTTCTGAAGCACCGTCCCGCTGCCCTTCGGATTGTGGATGTCGACGGGGTAAGAGCCACGGGCCACGGCATCGGGGAACTTGCGCGCCGTCAGGACGTCGTCGGCCGTCAGCTGGTACTCGCCCCTGATCCGCCTGGTCTCCCGTACCCCGACATTGACCCCGCTTTGAGCCACGTAGGACTTCTCGAACCCCGGCACGTAATCCCGCAAGAAGGCAGCGATCTGGCGCATTTGGCGGCGGGCCTGCCACTCGGCCGATGTGAGGTCCCACACGTCGATGCCGAGGACGCCTCCCACCCTGGTGCTGTTGACGGTCAGCTCACTCTCGTGAGGCGTGGCGAAGAAGAGCAGGTCCTCACGAGGTAGGTCGAGCCGGCCGTCGGCGGTGGCCTTGTCGATCAGGTCCCAGAGCCCGTGCACGCCCCGCCACTGGTCGGGGTTCTCCCGGACGTAGGTGGAGAAGCCCGGGCGCTCGAACTCCACCATGCGGAACATGAGGGTCATGGGCTGGGTGAGGCCGTCGTCCTCGCGGCCCACCTCGAACGGCGCCCCGGCGGCGGCCGCCACGTCGCCGTCGCCGGTGCAGTCCACCACCGCACCGGCCCGCACCACCACCGGCCCCGACTTGGTCTCGAACACCACGGCTTCCGCTCCATCGCCGCCGGCCACCACCCCGGAGGCGAAGGCGTGGAAGAGGAACCGGACACCGGCCTCGTCGAGCAGGTCGAGCATGGTCAGCTTGTAGGCCTCGGGGTCGCAGGGCACGGTGTAGCCCGTCTTGGGCGACGGCTCGACCGCCCCGCCCGTGGCCACGAGACGTTCCAGCAGTCTCTGCAGCACTCCGGCCACCACCGGGTCACCCGGCCCGTGGTCGGTGGGCATTATCGGCACTTCCTGCTCGTCACCGGTAGGAGGCGCCTGCCGCTGGGTGTGGAAGGACATCAGGGGGAGGACGAGGGCCACCGTGGCGTTACCCCCTAGGAAGCCGTAGCGCTCGACGAGGATCACATCCGCCCCCGCCTCTGCTGCACCGATGGCCGCTCCCAGCCCCGCTGGCCCTCCGCCGACCACCAGGACATCAGCCTCCCCGGCGACCACCGCGTCCCGGGGCGGAAGACTCACCGAGACGGGCCTCTCCGGGCGCGACAGCGGTGGCATCAGGTGGCGGCGCCCTCCAGCAGGCTCAAGGCCACCTGTGAAGTCCGCCGGGCCCGCTCCTGGAGGTCGGGTACCCGCTCCTGGAGGATCTTGCTCAGCTCGTCCCTCGAGTCCCATAGCCGGTCGAGGCCGGCCAGCAGGGGACCGGCATGGCGTTGGAGCTTCGAGGGAACCTCCAGGTCGAGGGCCTCGAACAGCCCCACGACCTTGGACGCGTAGGGCAGAGCCAGTAGGGGCACCTCGGCGATGGCGGCGAAGATCAGGAAGTGGAGCCTCATGCCGACAGCCAGGTCCAGGTGCTCCATCAACCCCAGCAGCTGGCGGGGGCCGTAGCGGCGATGAAGCACCGTGGTACGGGACGGCTCGGCCATCTCCGCCATGACACGATGGGCATGGCCCACGTCCGACTGCTCCATGGGCACGAACACCACGTCGGCGTCGAAGCGGTCGACAATGAAGTCGGCAGCGTTGGCCAGCGTCACGTGGTAGGGGGACTGCGCCAGCCCAGGCGCGGCCCCGCCCGGCTCCCGCACCGACATGCCCACCAGGCGCCGGTCCCCGGTCACGCCCTCCCGCTCGAGCATCTCCTCGGTGAAGGGGAGCGGAGTCAGCAGCAGAGCCGGGTCGGCGGTGACCTCGATGGGCTTGCGTACGCCCACCTCCTCCAGAAGCCTCTTGGTCTCGGTGTCGCGGACCGTCACCGCCTCCATGCCGTTCAGGGCGTCGCGCACGACCAGGCGATCGTCCCGGCTGCGTAGGGGACCGGCCCCGATGGCGTAGGCCATGGTGGGGATGCCCCGCTCTTGGGCCAGGCTCACCTCCCGCACGTAGTTGGGAGCCTCCTCGTCGTAGAGGATGCCCCCGCCCCCTAGTAGCAGAAGGTCGAGTCGCTCCACCTCGGGGACCACCTCGTCGCGGGTGACATCCCGAACGGCGATGCCCTTCTCCACGTCGTGATGGGCCTCGGTGTGCTCCGGGTCGCGGGAGAAGACCGCTATCTCGACGTCGGGCACCAGCCGCCCCAGCTCGTTGACTATGCAGGTGAGGATGGCCTCGTCACCGGCGTTGAGCCCGCCGTAGGAGCCGGATATCCCGATGGTGGTCACTCGCCCTCGGCTCTTCGGGCCTCGACCTCCGCCACTCGGGCCTTCACCTGCAGCAGGCGGTCGGGGCTCACCGACAAAGAGTCGATGCCGGCCCCCACCAGCATCTCGGCGAAGTCAGGATTGTTGCTCGGGGCCTCACCGCAGAGGCCCACCTTCACATCAGAGCGGTGGGCCCGCTCGATCAGGTCGCGGATGGACCGGGTGACGGCCTCGTTGGTCTCGTCGAAGAGGTGGGCCAGGGCCGATGAGTCCCGGTCGACGCCGAGCACGAGCTGGGTCAGATCATTGCTGCCGATCGAGAAGCCGTCGAAGCGGGCCGCGAACTCCTCGGCCAGGATGACGTTGGAAGGGATCTCGCACATGACGAAGACCTCCAACCCCGCTGCCCCCCGCACGAGGCCCTCCTCGGCCATCGTCTCCAGGACCCGGTCGGCCTCCTCCGGCGTGCGGCAGAAGGGGATCATCACCATGGCGTTGTCCAGGCCGATCTCCTCCCGAGCCCGACGGACGGCCCGGCACTCCAGGGCGAAACCGTCCCGGTAGTCCTCGCTGTAATAGCGGGAGGCGCCCCGCCAGCCGAGCATGGGATTGGCCTCCCGGGGTTCGAACTGCGGGCCCCCGATCAGGTCGGCGTACTCGTTGGTCTTGAAGTCGCTCATGCGCACGATCACCGGATTGGGGTGGTGGGCGGCGGCGATGCGGGCGATCCCACGGGCCAGCCGATCCACGAAGTACTCCTCCCGGCTTTCCCGCGTGTCGGCGTCCTGCACCAGCTCCTCCACCTGGCGCCTGGCCGACTCGTCCTCCAGCTCGTCGAAGCGGGTGAGGGCCAGCGGGTGCACCTTTATGGAGTTGTTGACGATGAACTCCATCCGGGCCAGCCCCACGCCGTCGGCCGGCAGCCGCCACCAGCGGAAGGCCGCCGCCGGCTCGGCCAGGTTAACCATGACCTGAGTGGCCGTCTCCGGCATGTCGTCGAGGGATGTCTCCTCGATCTCGAAGTCGAGCTTGCCCTCGTAGACGTAGCCTTCGTCTCCGCCCGCGCAGGAGACGGTGACCTCCTGACCGTCCTTCAAGCACGTTGTCGCCTCGCCGGTGCCCACCACGGCCGGCAGGCCAAGCTCCCGGCTGACAATGGCGGCGTGGGCGGTCCGCCCGCCGTGGTCGGTGACAACTGCCGCCGCCCGGCGCATGACCGGCACCCAGTCGGGGTCGGTCATCTCCGTGACGATCACTCCACCGTCCTCGAAGCGGTCGAAGCCTTCCGGTCCCTCGAGGACGAAGGCCTTCCCTGCGGCGATCCGGTCGCCCACGGCCAGGCCCGTCACCACCGGCGTGCCCTCCTCGACCAGACGGTAGGTGGTGAGCGTGGCGCCGCGGCGCGACTGCACCGTCTCGGGACGGGCCTGGACAACGAAGAGCTCACCGCTGTCTCCGTCCTTGGCCCACTCCACGTCCATGGGACGCCCGTAGTGGTCCTCGACCAGGCAGCCCCATCGCGCCAGCTGGAGCACCTCTTCGTCGTCCAGCACTGGGGACCGGCGCTCGGCTTGCGGGACCTCGACCTCGTCCGTGGGCGAGTCGCCGTTCTCGGAGTACACGAGCTTCACCTGCTTGTCACCCAGCGACCGCCCGACGATGGGCACGACTCCCTCCTGATCCAGCAGGGGCTTGAAGACCACGTACTCGTCGGGGTCGACTCGGCCCTGCACCACCATCTCGCCCAAACCCCAGGCGGCGTTGAGCACGACCACCCGAGGGAACCCGTGCTCGATGTCGATGGTGAACAGCACGCCGGCGCCCGCCTTGTCGCTGCGCACCATCTTCTGCACAGCCACCGACAGGGCCACGGCCAGGTGGTCGAACCCGTTCTCCTCCCGGTAGGCGATGGCCCGGTCGGTGAAGAGCGAGGCATAGCAGCGCTTGACCGCAACCAGGACGGCGTCCTCGCCGGTGACGTTGAGGAAGCTCTCCTGCTGACCGGCGAAGCTGGCCTCGGGAAGGTCCTCGGCGGTGGCGCTGCTGCGGACAGCCACGTCCACCGCGTCTGATCCATAGCGGCTGCTGAGGTCGCGGTAGGCGGCGCGCACCTCCTCGGCCACCTCGGGCGGCAGCTCCCCATCCAGGAGGATACGGCGCACGTCCCGGCCCACCTCGGCCAGCGGTTGGCTATCGAGGTCCTCCAGCCGATCGCACAGGGCCTTGTCGAGGTCGTTGTGGGAGATGAAGGCTCGGTAGGCGTCGGCCGTGGTGGCGAAGCCGTCGGGAACCCGAACGTCCCGGTCCTTGAGGGCCCGGGTCATCTCCCCTAGAGAGGCGTTCTTACCCCCTACCCTGTCGCTGTCGTTGGCGCCTAGCTCCTCGAGCCAGAGCACGTGGGCCGCCGGTCCGGGCATGAGTCAGCCATGCTAATTGCTGCGCAGCCGGGTAACCCGGCCGTTCGGTCATCAGGAACCGGCCCTACGGCTCAGCCGGAGGTGGTCGTCACCTTGATGTCGACGTTGCCTCGCAAGGCGTTGGAAACAAGGTCAATTGGTGGCGGGGGCCCGATTGACGCGCTAGCTCCAACCGACTCGACGTGGGTGGCCGTGGTCCACGACGAAGGCGGACCTCCGACCGGCAGGACGAGAGCCACGCCGACCCGGCGGATCCAGCGGGGCTGTCGGCGCGCCAGCGCGGGGACGCCCTGAGAATCAGGTGATGACCGGAGTAATGGCGTTCGCAGAGAGTGAGGGCTTCGAGGCTCTCAGCCGGCCGGTAGTTCCTCGTGAATGGTGAGGATAATTAGCCTGAATTCATGGGCGACGAGGCGGGTGGGCCACCCCAACGACCGGTGAAGATGCCCTTGGTTCTGGCCGGCGCGGCCGCGTGGGGCTGGCGCATCCTCGTCGTCGCTGCCGCACTGGCCCTGATCGTCTTCTTGCTCATCCAGCTCTATGTGGTGGTCGTGCCGGTCATCCTGGCCCTCTTCCTGGCTGCGGTGCTGGAGCCTGCCGCCGCTCGGCTACGAGCCCGCCGCTGGCCCGATGCCCTCGCCGCAGCGACCGTTTTCGTGACCGCGCTGGGCGTCCTCGTCCTGTTGCTGTTCTGGATCGGCGCAAGCGTGGCCACCCAGTTCGACGACGTGGGGAAACAGCTCGAGGAGGCGGTGTCGTCGGCCAAGCGATGGGCCCAGGACGAGCCGCTCAACCTCGCTCCTGACCGGGTCAATGAGTTGGAGGCCGACATACGCAACACGATCCGGACTGCCGGCGGTGGGCTGGCGAAGCAGGCAGCGGCGCGCGCCCAGTTGGCCGGCGAGGTGCTCGGCGGCGTGGTCCTCCTGCTGTTCACCCTCTTCTTCCTTCTGAAGGACGGCGCCCGGATGGCGGACTGGCTCCGCGCCCGGATCCCATCTGACTACCAGGACGACGCCTTGGCCCTCACCGTTCGGGCTCGCCTGGTGATGCGCCAGTACCTGTTCGCCACAGCCGCCACCGGTTTCATCGACGGGCTGCTCATTGGCATCGCCCTGTGGGTGCTCGGCGTGCCCCTGGTCGTTCCCTTGGCGGTGCTCACCTTCCTCGGGGGCTTCGTGCCCCTCGTCGGCGCCACCGTGGCCGGCTTGGTGGCGGCGCTGGTGGCGCTGGTGACCAACGGAGTGGGGGTGGCCCTGCTGGTGGTCGCCGCCACCATCGCCGTGCAGCAGATCGAGGGCAACCTCCTCCAGCCCCTGATCCTGGAGCGGGCCGTGCGACTTCACCCTCTGGTCACGGTCTGGGTGGTCGCCGCCGGGCTGATCGTGGGTGGGATGCTGGGCGCGTTCCTGTCAGTTCCCCTGGCCGCCATCGCTGTGGGGGTCGGGAGCTATTACCGCCGAAGGGACGAGCCGAGCCTGCGCGGTCCTTCCGCTCCGGAGGATCCGGTCGGTGTCGCATCCGCTGCGCCCGAAGCAACCGATTGAGTCAACTCGCCTCGCTGGTCGCCGGTGTCGGGGAGGCCGCCGTGCTCCGCTTGTCCGTTCGGCAGGAGCCGGTCGCATGAGGCGGGAGGGGACGAACCTACGACCAACCACACCCGCCATCCCCGCGTCACCGCGGGGGAGGGATGTCCCAACCCGGTGCCGGTTCTGGGTTCGACGTGCTGGTTGTCGGCGCTGGGGGCGGCGTCGTCGGTTCAGGCGACGGGACCGGCGGGGGGATCGACGTCGTGGTCGAGGCCTGCGGTTCGCTGGGCTGCTGCTCGGGAACGATCATAGTTGGCTCCGCTGGCTCTGACCGGGGAGGCACTTCAGCGGTTGTGCTCGTCGTGCGGGGTATCCTCGCCGGTACTGGAGCCGACGCCGGCGCTGCCGGGACGTAGGCGGGGGGAGGCACCGGTGCTGGGCGAACCGCGAAGTACAACATGAGCACCGCGATGAACGACGCCGACAGCGCCACCGTGGACGGTCGAGCCCGGACGGGACCGATCATGAACGGGGGGTGGGCGGTGTGAAGCCCGCTGTGCGAAGAGCGCCGATGGCGCGGCGGCGCAGCTCGCGGCTGACCTCCGGCGTCTGAGCCGGAAGGGTGCGGGCCCCGATGCGCAGGTTGGCGCAACCGAGTTCGATCGACTCAACGCCGGCGACTGTGGGGGCTTCGAGGAGCAGCCCAGACCATCCGTCGTCAGCAGCCATCTCCGCCCCCATCTCCCGTAGCACCTCGGCGGCCCGGTCGACATCGGCTTCCAGCTCCACCGGCACGTCGACCACCATGCGTGACCAGGCCCTGGAGCGGTTGGTGACCTGCCGGATCTCACCGTTGGGGATGACCACAAGCTCCCCGCTCATGGTGCGCAACCGGGTGGTGCGAAGGCTGATCGCCTCGACGGTGCCTGTCCCGGTCAGGAGGCTGGGCTGGGCGATCTGCACGACGTCTCCCACCCCGTATTGGTCCTCGGAGAGAAGAAAGAACCCGGAGAGCATGTCCGCGACAACTCGCTGGGCGCCGAAACCGATGGCCAGCCCCGCCACCGTCGCCGGCGCCACCAGGCTCGTGACCGGGACCCTAAGGCGCATCAACGTCATGAAGACGGTGATGAACCACAAGACCCCCACCGTGGCGCGCTCCACGGCTTGGATGACTGCCCGCCGTCGCTTGTCTCGCTCGTCGATCGGCAATCCGGCTTCTAGCGCCGCTGACGCCGCCGCGGTGGCCCGCGTCGCTGATCGCCACGCCAGCCAGCGCACGAAGCGGGTGGCAAGCACCGGACCAATGGCCAGCAAGACGATCTGAAGGCCGTCGCTGCGCCCCCAGCGTGAGAGATCGTCCAGATTCACGAACTACGACTGGTACTAATCGGCCAGCTTCCCCGCCGCCTCATCCACACTGTCGGCGAGAAGCACGATCTTCTCGAAGCCGGTGAGCGTGAGCAGACGGCGAACCTGAGGGCTGCTCGATGACACGGCAACCTGGCCGCCACACTCGCGAATGCGGCGAATGCCGCCGACCAGAGCATTGAGACCGGTGGAGTCGATGAAGACCACCTCGGAGAGATCGATCACCGCCTTGGGCGACGACGCCATCCTCGCCAAGACCTGCCGCAGGCGCTGGGCAGTGAGGGCGTCGAGCTCGCCTACGAATCGGTACACAGCGCAGTTGCTGCCACCAGCCTCTTGGACAACCTGTGACATCGATCCTCCTGTTTCGCTTCGCCGCCACCGCGTCGGCGGCAACTGAAGTCGTCGACGATCTCAAGCATGCCCACGCCAAGGAACGGTCGGGAGGCGCTTCGGTTGCGGTTGCATGACATTGCTGACCCCATAGCCTCGCCCCCGGTCGGCGGCCGATTGTTCATGGATGTTCTCCCGTCCCCCGCTCGCCGATCCACACCACGGCCAGGAAGAGGACTCCCATCCCCACCACCCAGGCCACGAGGCCCTCGGTGAACGGCCCGTAGTGCCAAAGGCCGGCTCCGCCCCGGTCCTGGGGCTCGCGCAGGTACAACACGTACTTGACGATCGAGTTCACCTCGTGGTCGCTCAGCACCTCTTCGCCGTACCCGGGCATGGCCACCGGCCCGCTCCGGATGGCCTCTGCGATCTGCGTAGGCGTCGATTGGTGAAGGGCTGGTGCCTCCCGGCCCATCAAGGCCCCACCCTCACCCGCCCACTGGTGGCAGGCGGCGCACTCGGCCAGGTAGAGCTTGCCGCCCTTCGAAAGCTCCCCTGACGCCACGTCCACATTGGGAATCTCTGGCTCACTGGCCAAGAAGGACCTCATGTGGTCGACCAGAGCCTCGACCGCTTGGGGCCGGTACTCGACCGGACGCCGTTGACGCTCGGCCCCGGGCTCAGCAATGGGCATGCGTCCGGTGGTGATGGCGTAATGAGCCTCGGCCGGTCCGATGTCCTGGAGACTCAGACCTCGTGGGGTTCCCTGCCCGGCGTCTCCGTGACAGGATGCGCAATCCCTGAGGTAGAGCATCTCGCCGTCCGGAGGAGCAGCCTGGTCAGCCGGTGACGGGCGGCTCGAATCCAGAGATACCAGGGGGACGACCAGCACACCGAGGGCCACGGCGGCGGCAGGGGCCGCGCCCCAGAGCCCCGTCATCGTGGCGACAGCACCAGGCTGTACTGGACCTGGGCGTCACCCGCGTCGTCGAGGGCCGGCGAGGCGCCCGAGCTCACCTCCAGGAGCCAGTTGTCCCTCGCCCACTTGGCCCGATACGACGACGTACCGAACTTGCGCACGGGCTCCACCTGGCGCCATTGGGTGAGCTTGTCCTCGTAGAACTGGAGGAGTCGCTCAGGAGTCGTACCTCGAGCTGTGTAGCTGCGAGCGATGACACCCTCCTTCTCACTGCGGGGACCGATCGGGTCGCTGCGGGGGAAAAGCGGGAGATCGTCGAAGCGGCCCTGCTCGAAGGTGGTGACTGCAGGAGCCGTCTGGGCGCCTTCCCTCTCTTGACGATCGCCGCCGCAGCCGGCCACGACCAGCGCCAGGACCACGGGGGTCACTCGCCTCACCAGACGGTCTCAGGCACGAGCCTCAAGGAGCCTCAGCGCTCGATCGAGATCCTTCACGCCGCCCACCTGCACGCCTGTGTCCTCCGCCTTCTCCACCTCGTCGAAGGGCACCAAGAAAAGCGAGGCGCCGGCCTTTTCGGCAGCCAGGGCCTTCTGCGTCACACCCCCCACGGGGCCGACCTCGCCGTCAACGTCGACGGTCCCGGTTGCCGCCACCCTCCGGCCTCGAGCCTCATCGCCAGGGGTGAGCTTGTCGGCGATGGCCAAGGCGTAGGCCAGACCGGCTGACGGCCCACCGATGTCTCGCTCGGTGAAACTGACGTCGAAGGGCAGGTCGACGTCAAGGTCTCGGGTCTCCACCACCAGTCCCAAACCGACACCGCCGGCCAGGCGAGGAAGGGGCCGGCTCTCGACCACCTCCTCGACCTGTTCACCACCCCGTTGCACGGTGAGGCGGAAGTCAACTCCCGCCGGCCGAGAACCCGTGATCTCCTGCAAAGACATGGCGCCGTCAACCGGGCGGGTGTCAACCCTCACGATCACGTCTCCCTTCCGGATCTTCTCGGCCGCGGACGAGCCGCGGAGCACGTCGACCACGCGCGCCCCCGTGCCGCTGATCTTGGCGTCCATACCCACTGCCTCGGCGGCGGCTGCGGCCGCCACCAGCCGGCTCTGGCGGAAGACGTCTCGCTGCCTGTGGAAATAGTCCTCGGGATCCACGCCCTGGGGCACGACGGAGCCCAGGGGAAGGACCTGGCGGTCGCTTCGCAAGGCGGCGATGAGGGCGCGAAGGGCGCTGGGACGGCTGATGCTGACGCTTGTCAGGAGGTACTGGCCATCGACGTCGTCAACGGGGACACCGCTGATGTTCACGTCATCGACCACGTTGGCTGCTTGCCCGGGGACGATCACGACGTAGGGAGGGTGGTAGAGAGCGGCAGCGGCGGCGGCCATGATGAGCCCCACCACCACCCAGACGAGTAGACCGGGGCGACGGGCCGGCATCTCGTCCTGATCCCGCCTGGCCTGCTCGAGCTGGAGAGCGCGGGTGACGTCAGCGCGCGACAGGATGCCCATGAACCGCCCGTCCTCGAGGACGACGGCCCGACCGGTATCGGGGCCGAGCTCGGACAGCGCTTGGAACAGCTCCTGACCAGGGGTGACGACGGTCACATCGGCTGCGCCGACCATGACGTCGCCGACTCGGGGCTCCACCTCGGTTGCGCCACGTAGGCCGTTCAGCCCCTTGAGCGACATCACACCCGCCAGCCGGTCCCCCTTGACCACCGGGTAGGACGAGTGACGTCGGCTGCGAACCACGTCGAGGAACTCCGAGAGGGGGAGCTCAGGCGCTACCACCACCGGGTCGTGGTTCATGGCGTCTCGAACCCGCACTCCTCGTAGGTCTTGGCGCAGCTGGGCCGCCATGGTCTCGGACTGAGCGGCCTGGACAAGGAACCAGCCGATAAAGACCAGCCAAACGCCGCCAACACCGGGACCACCGATCAGGCCCAGCAGGCCGATGGCAATCAGGACGGCTCCGAAGACCTGGCCGCTACGCCCCGCCGAGCGGGTGGCGGCCAGGAAGCTCGCCTGCCGCCGCCAGAGCCAGGCCCGTAGCACCCGCCCCCCGTCAAGAGGCAGCGCCGGCACCAGGTTGAAGGCCAGGACGATGGCGTTGATGCGAGTCACGTAGTCGAGGACCGCTCGAACCGACGCCGGCAGATCGGCCACGTCGGCGATCAACGCCGCGGCACCGAACAGACACACCACGACCAGGGTGATCACCGGGCCGGCGATGGCCACTCTGAACTCGGCGCCAGGCGACGGCGGGTTCCCCCGCAGGCGAGCAACCCCACCGAAGAGCCACAGGGTGATGCCGTCGATCGGGACCCCCTCCTTCAGGGCCCGCAAGGCATGCCCGATCTCATGCATGACGACGGATGCGAAGAACAGCCCGGCCGCCGCCATGCCCATCACGAGGTAAGACGACCCGCCGAGGCCCGGGTAGGCGGAGGGGAAGAGGGCGGTGGCCAGCGACCACACCAGGAGTCCGAGGATGAACAACCAGGACCAGTGGACCCCTACTGGGATGCCGCGCACTCGCACGAGGGTCACGCTGGACTCCATCAAGTTGGCCTCCTCACCGCCTGGCGCACCCGCATCGGCGCTACTGCGGCGGAAGGGCTGGTGCCCTCGCCCACTTGTCACTGCCCTGAGCGCATGCCGTCAGGTTCAATCTGCTCGCAGCAGCGTTGGCCTCCCGGAAGGCGTCGTTGGCTTCGACCTGGCTGAAGACCAAAGTGGGGGCCTTCTTGACCTTCTCCACGGCACGCTTGGCCTCGTCCAGGTACCGGTCGAACCCCTCGGTGGCTTCCTCGGGCGGGACGAGGTCCTCCAGCTCGTCCACCTGTCTTTCGATCTCGGGGATCACCACCTGCTCAGCGAAGGTTCCAAGTCGATCGGGGCTCGGCACCTCCTCCGTGGGGAAGGCCGACCTTGCGGTCGAGACGATCTGCTCCGTGTGGCGGGCGCAGACGTCGTTGGCGCGTTGGACCAAGGCGTCTTCGGTCAGCGGCTTGGCCTCGTCACTCCCGCCGCAACCCACGAGCAAGGCCGACGCCAGCGCAACTGCTGCCGTCCGGACCAGCCTGGTCGTTAACGACTGCTTGTGTTTGGGCGACCCGTGATTGACCAAGGGGGCCCTGTCACCTTCAGTCATCTTTGTCGCGTGCACAACCGGTCCCTCCTTCCGCGAGCTGTGCATACCTTCCCCGCTGATGCGACAGCCTCCGTGCAGCGGCGTTGCGGTCTCATGACGATCCCTGGCCGCCTCCTCGGAGCGAGGGCAAACCGAGTGCCCGTTGGCTCGAAGACGGTTAGAAGAGGAGGGCGAGGACAAGCCATGCCACAGCCACCACAAGCAGGGTGCAGAGGACGTCGGCGGCCCAGCCCCAACCGGTCGCAGCGCTGGCGGGCACCGGACGGGCCTCAGCCCCGGGATCGCTGACGGCCGCCGCCTTGCCCCTCCGCCTGCGTCGGTAGTAGGAGGGGTAGGGCGGTCCCCAGCCGCGGTAACCCCAGCCGTAGCTCAGCGGAAGGAGCAGAAGGAAGAAGACGAAGGCGAGCCAGAACCAGAACCACATCTCCCAGCTGGTCTTCCCTATGCATCTGTCGAAACCAAGAAGGGCTGGTTACGGAAGCGTGACGGTCGCCAATGCGTCGTGCGAGCAGCGAAGCGCGCTTGACATCTCTCGGTAACCGCATCGCAGCATGCTCTGGGCACACTCATGGCATGGGCTCCCGCCCTTGCGACTTCCCGGAGACGAGGGATGGCCGCGCGCCGTTCCACCTCCGCATCGTCCCGGGACGACACGGAGAGCCCGCCGCCCCTCGAGCACCGTGGGCGCGGAGGCGGGACACCCCCCTCTTACGCGATATTCAAGACCGGGCACTGCACCGTAAGCACTCCGAAAGGGTTCCGCCCTGACGAGCGCTGCCAGAGCGGACATGATCGGGGGTGTGGGGGCGTGCATCCTGATGGTCGAGGACGACGAGCGCATCCGTACGTCGGTACGCCTATTGCTCGACGACGAGGGCCACACCGTGGTGGAGGCCGACTCGGCAGAAGAGGCCCTTCGGGTGCTGGAACGTCGCAGCGTCGACATTGCCCTTGTAGACGTCATGCTGCCGGGCATGGACGGTTTCGAGCTGTGCCGGCGCCTTCGGGGCGCCGGGGACCTGCCCATCTTGATGTTGACCGCCCGCACCGACAGCCATGATGTGGTCGCTGGACTCGAAGCTGGGGCCGACGACTACCTGACCAAGCCCTTCGTCCCCAAGGAGCTGTCAGCGCGTATTCGAGCCCTCCTTCGGCGCACCGGACGTTCGGGAGGACCGGAGGCCCTGGTGTTCGGCGACCTCGAGGTCCTGCCCGACGCCGGCGTGGTGCGTCTGGCCGGGGATGAAGTTGCTCTGACCAAGACCGAATTCCGCCTGATCTGCGAGTTGGCCACAAACTCGGGGCGTGTGCTCAGCCGGGAGTCGCTCCTGCAGAGAGTGTGGGGATACGACTACTTCGGTGACGGCCGCCTCGTCGACGTCCACGTGCGCCGGCTGCGCACCAAAATCGAGAGCGATCCAGGCCAGCCACGCCATGTGGTGACCGTGCGCGGCCTCGGATACAAGCTGGAGCCCTGACCAACTCGGGTCCGCCGCCGACGGGACCGCGAGCCCCTCGCCGAGCGGGCCTGCGCCTGCGGGTGACGGTGACCTTCGCCGCAGGCATGCTCGTCCTGTCGGCGCTCCTGGCCGTGCTCACCTACCAGCTGGCCCGTACCTATCTCCTTCGCCAGCGAGAGACCTCGGTCCTCCGTCAGAGCTACGCCAACGCCCGCCTGGTGCGCGACACGGTCAGCACTCCGGGCACTGACGTGCCGCGTCTGCTGGCTTCGCTCAAGAACCCGACCGGCTCCGACCCGGTGCTGCACCACCGAGGAGAGTGGTTCGCCGCCTCATTGGCCATCGGCCGTGACGACCTTCCCGCCCAGCTGAGGGACAGCGTGGTGGGGGGCGAGCCGTCTCGCCAACGCATTCTCCTCGACGGCGCGCCGAAAATCGTCGTTGGCTTGCCGCTACCGGCCGTCGACGGTGCGTACTTCGAGGTCTTCAGCCTCGACGAGCTGCGCCATACCCTGCGAATCCTGCGAAACGTCCTGATCGGCTCCACCGCCTGCAGCGCTCTAGGCGGAGCGGCACTGGGCCTAACGGTGAGTCGCCGGGTGCTCAAGCCGCTTGCCGCCGTGAGCGAGGCCGCCTCGGCGGTCTCTCATGGCCAGCTGGACCAGCGTCTCGATGTGGGCGACGATCCCGACCTCTCGGGTCTGGCCCGGTCGTTCAACCAGATGACCGAGGCTCTGCAGGAGCGGGTCCGAAGGGACGCCCGCTTCGCCGCGGCCGTGAGCCATGAGCTGCGCTCACCATTGACCACACAGGTCGCAGCGCTGGAGGTGCTGGAGGCTCGGCGCGCCGAAATGCCCGAGCGGGCGGCGACGGCACTGGACCTGCTCGCCGGTGAGGTCCGACGGTTCCAACGCCTGGTCCAGGACCTTCTGGAGATCTCGCGTATCGACGCCGGCGTGGCCGAGCTGGCCTGCGAGCCCGTTCGCCTCGGCGACTTTGTCCACGAGGCCATGGCCAAGATCGACGATGTGCCCCTCGAGCTTGACCCCGCCGCCGCCGACCTCATCGTGCGGGCCGACAAGCGACGGCTGGCCCAGGTGCTGGCCAACCTGGTCGAAAACGCCCGATTCCACGGCGGCGGGGCTGTCCGGGTATGCGTGGAGGCCGCTGCCGGCTGTGTGCGGTTGGTCGTGGATGACGCCGGCCCAGGCGTTCCCATCGAGGAGCGGGAGCGAATCTTCGAACGGTTCGGGCGTGGCCGGGCCTCCTCCCGAGGGGCGGGCCAGGGCTCCGGCTTGGGTCTGTCGCTGGTTGCCGAACACGTCCACCTCCACGCCGGTCGGGTCTGGGTGGAGGACCGCCCGGGCGGAGGAGCCCGCTTCGTCGTCGAGCTCCCGATGGCGCCATCGTGAAGGCTCGCGGCCTCCTCGCCGCCTCGAGCGCTGTGCTCCTCGTCGCAGCGTGCGGGGTGCCCACCGACGAGCGGCCCCAGACCATCCCCCGCGACGACGTGCCCTTCGACATCCTCGTGCCGTCTACCGCCCCTTCGGCGAGAGGCGGCCCCGCGACGGGATCTCCGGTGCAGCTCTTCTTCGTCCGAGGTGAGCGGCTCGCGGCGGTGCCCCGCCAGGTGAGCGGCCCGGTGACCCTTCGAGGGGTGCTCGATGCGTTGGTGGTCGGTCCCACGCCTGCTGAGGCGGCCAGCGGGCTGCGCAGCGCCATCAGGCCCCAAACGAGGGTGATCAACGTGGCTCTGCGCGACGGCGTAGCCCAGATCGACTTGAGCACCCCGTTCGCCGGTGTGGAAGGTGAGGACCAGGTACCGGCCGTGGGCCAGCTCGTCTACGCCTGCACTCAACTTCCGGGTGTTTCCGGCCTGCAGTTGCTCGTGGACGGCGAGAGGGTCGAGGTGCCCACTGAGGAGGGCAAGTTGACCTCCCGGCCGCTCAGGCGAACCGACTTCCCCAAGCTGGCGCCGGCCTGAGGCTCCACCCTGTCTTCAGCGCGGATGCTCGAGATCCACGACCACGCGGCTGGGGGCGGTGAGCGTGGTCACCTTGAACGGCACGAGGCGTCGGCTGCCGACGACCCATCGCAGCACGGCCTCGAAGTCGCCGACCTCGACGACCTCCACCACCGCGGGCGTACCGGGGGGACGCAACCGGGAGGGACCCTTGTACGTAAGCCTTACCTTGTCGCCAATCACAAGCGCGGTGGCCGCACGTTCCATCCTGACCTCCAGTACCGCTGAACCGTCCACCTCGATGGGCCGGCCCGAACCGTCCTCGAAGAGCGGACGATCGACGTAGCCGATGCGATAGCCAGGAACACCGCCCTCGAACTCGAACACCACTCGGTCGTACCCCGGATGTCGGGCCGAGCGCACAGCTCGAAGATAGGACCTGTCAGCCGTGGCCGGCGTCGAGACCGATGAGGTGGACGCCCCGTCCAGACCGGCCTCCGTTGTCGGGTTACTTCCGGTGTCAGGGACCGTGGCGTCTGATGCACCGTCAGCGGTCGGGACGGTGCTCATCGGCGGGAGCGTGGTCTGGGTGGCGGTCGGAGCGGCCCGGCCTCCTCGTGCCGTGCTTGACCTCACCCCATCGTCGCAGCCAACCAGGACGACCACCCCTGACAAGGCCACGAAGGCAAGGCACACCGGAGCACGCAGCGACCAGCGCCTCGGCGCCGGCTGAACATCGCTCACGTCAGGGGCCTGCGCCGACCGGCACGGCTAGACGCCCACCTGTGCTCATGCAGGCGCCTGGGGACGGGGACACTCCGCGGTCGCGGAAATGATCCTCGAGTCACCCGGGAGGGTGGGCATTGAGAAGGTGGAGAACGAGGCCCGTGGTGGCGTGCGGCATTGACCAGAGTTCGGCGAACCACCTGCATCAAGTCCTCCAGCCCTCCTTCGGCCGGCGAACCTCAGCGCTAGGGGCGCGTATATCCCGTGGCTGTGGGACAGCTCTTGTTGGTCATGCTGCCACACTCGCAGTCCGGTACGACGAACGTGCGGTGATTGCGTTTCGGTTGGATGACGATGGGGAACGGCCCAGCCGTCGTCACTGTCGAGCGCTTGTAGACGGGGCGATGTCATGGCTCTGTAACCAGGCCTTCGCATGTTCGTCCTACCCGAGGGGCAGGACCCCTGCATGAACATCACCACGCTCGTGGATCGGGTCTTGGAGCAGGCCCGCGAGGAACAAGACAGGCGATCGATCGCAGCGGAGTTCCGCTCTCACAGGGGGAGCTTCGCCATCCCAAAAGGACGCGTTGCGCCTCCTCGGCAGGACCCGGCGGACGCTGCTCGTCGTAGTCGGCCATGACTGGGACGGCACGGTCAGCCGTGGACCGGGCGAAGACTTGGACGGTCCTGCTCGTCGTCCTGGCCGTCGCCCTTGTCGGGTGCAACGACGACGAGGAGCCCGTCTACAGGCAAGAGCAGCCCTCCCCCGCTCCCCTCTCACCTCCTAGGTCCCCGACTGCCTCGTTGGGCCTCGAGGCCGTGCCCAACGTGGTCCGCGAGCTTCAACCATCCGTTGTCGCCGTCCTGACCCGAGCCGGCGATGGGCGCCGAGGAGAGGGAAGCGGCGTGGTCTATGGCAACGAGGGACTGATCGTGACCAATGAGCACGTCGTGGCCGGTGCACCAGCTGTGGAGGTGGCCCTTGCCGACGGTCAGCGCAGCCCTGCCGCCGTCGTCGCCACCGATCCCAGGAGTGACCTTGCGGTGTTGCGACCCGAGCGGAAGGGCCTCCCCGCGGCCAGGTTCTCCGATCGACTCCCCGTCGTCGGAGAGATGGCTGTGGCCATGGGCAACCCGCTCGGCTTCCAGAACTCTGTCACCGCTGGCGTGATCTCTGGCCTGGGGAGGGCGATACCGGGATCAGCAGCGTCGACACCGGCCTTGGTCGACCTCATCCAGACCGACGCGGCCATCTCTCCTGGCAACTCTGGTGGGCCCCTGCTCAATGGGGACGGCACCGTGATCGGCATCAACGTCGCCTACCTGCCGCCCCAGTCGGTCGGAGCCGTGTCCATAGGCTTCGCCATCCCCGCAGTCACGGCGACCGACGTGGTCACCCAGCTGCTCGAAAAGGGACGGGTGCGCTACGCCTTTCTGGGTATCACGCCCGGCCCGTTGACCGATCGGATCGCCACGACGCTGGGCTTGGAGCGCCGAGAAGGCGTCGTGGTCCTGGGAGTCACTGACAGGAGCCCCGCCAGCCGGTCGGGGATACGGCCCGGAGACCTCATCATCTCCTTGGCCGGGCAAAAGATGGAGGGCGTCGAGCAGCTCCTCGCTCGGCTCCGGGGACTCGAACCGGGCCAGGAAGTCGAGGTCGTCGTGTTCCGCCAAGGCCAGGAGCAGAAGCTCAAGGTCCGGTTGGAGGAACGCCCCAGCCGATGACGATCCTCCTACGTCGGGGTGAGCGACCGAGGGAGGGTTGACCTCCCCCATGAATCGTCCCGAGTGGAACCGGCGACTGCCGGCGCTGGTCGCCCGGACGCTGCTCCCCGTTACGTTCGCTGGCCTGCTCGCCGCGTGCGGCGACGCGGGCAAGGAGGGGGACGCTGCGTTCGATCGGTGCATGGAGGCGTTCGCCCGCGTCGCAGAGCGCCGCGAGCCCGGTCTGGGCCTGGAGAGGGCCCTCTTCCGGTGCGAGCACATCGCCGACTGGCACGTCGCGGCCAAAGCCCACCCGGCAGCCCTCGAGGGACGAGACAGCGTTCGAGTGCTGGCCGGGCTGTGCGCCAGCTCCCTGAGCGAGGACGTCCAGCAGGGCCGCCTGTGCAAGCAGGCTTTCGTCGTCCATCCCGAACTTGAGCGCGCCGGTCAGCGATGATCCGCCAGCGGAGAGGGCGGTGCCAGGTTGGTCCAGTCCTCGAAGATCGACCAGGGGAAACTGGTGCGGCGCAGCCTCAAGCTGTCCCCACGATGAGGAGCTCGGTTGCTTGCGACGCCCGCCCTGATGGACAAACCGCGCTCGGCGGCCTCATGCTCGGCGCCCTGCTCGGTGGCTTCCTAGCCGTGCCCGTCGTCGCCACGGTGATCCGAGCCACCCAGCACTACAGGCTCCGGTCTTCACCTGGGCGAAGATCTACGAAGAGACCGGAATCTGCCCAGTCCCAAGCGGGTAGACGCCCGAGGTGACCCTTCTCCTCGTCGTCCTCGTCATCGCGCTGGCCGCGGCCGGGGGATTCCTCGGAGACCTACTCGAGGTCGCAGGCTGGGCCCTGGTCCTCCTCATGGCCCTTGGCGCCGCGGTCGGGCTCCTCCTGTACAGGTGGGCCAAGAGGGTTGTGAGCAGATGGCGATAGCGCGCCCTAGCCAAGCGTCGCCAGCGTGAAAGGTGGTCCTGGACATGGCCGAGGACGCCAGGCCTGCGGCCTGTCATCCAGCTGCAATCTCCTTGTCTCTCGACAGTCGTGATTGCCGGGAACAAGGGAGGAAGTCTGCTCGGGCGCTGAACTGAACCGCCTGCGGGCTTTCCATAGGACATCACGAAAGGAGCAAAACAGTGACCTCGACCACTACAGGCGTCGACCGGCGCACGGTTGCGTCGTATACCACCTACCCCGAGGCTGTCCAAGCCGTCGATTACCTGTCCGATCGCAGCTTTCCCGTCGAGCGGCTCACGATCCTCGCCCGGGGACTCCATCTGGTGGAGAATGTCACCGGCCGGTTGGATTATGGCAGCGCTGCCGGCCGCGGAGCCCTAGCTGGCGCCTTCACGGGTACGATTCTCGGGTTCTTCTTCGGCCTCTTCGATTGGGTGGAGCTACTGGTATCCGGTGCAATCCTGGCCGCCTACGGCCTCGTGATCGGGGCGGTGGCCGGTGCGCTGATGGGCCTGCTCAATCATGGCCTGTCCGCAGGGCGCCGGGACTTCAGCTCCGTGCCTCGCCTGGCGGGAGACCACTACGACGTGGTTGCCGACCTGCCCGTCGCGGAAGAGGCAGTCGCACTGCTCGAGCAACTGCCGTGGGAGACCGGTGGAGCGACACGGTGAGCCCGCTCGACGGCGGAAGGGCCGGTGGGCCTGACGGCGAGGAAGTAGCGGGGGCTTGCGGTTGCCAAGGTGGAAGCGCCCCTGTGGACGACTTCGCCATCGAACTGGCTCGCTGCATCATCGGTGCCGTCGCGCTGGAGGACAGAGAAGCGGTGATCGCCGTGGGACACGATCTGGAAACGGCACCGCCGGTGGTGCGTCACCTGGTGCCGTGGGCCCTGGCCGGCTATCTCGTCGGGGTCGTGGGTGACATCGGCGAGGCCACTGGCTGCTCCCGCCTCGAGGCGGTCCAGGAGTTCCTCCTGGAGGGCGACCGCCGCTAAGTATCTCGTCTCAGGGCTTCGGGCGCCACAGGGCCGGGCGGCTAACAACCTCTTCCTCCACGCCACCACTTGTGGCCTGTCTGGGATCTGCCGTTCATGGCGCTATGACGACGGGAGGCCTACCGCACGCCAACCAACCGATGAAGGAAGAAGGGCATCCGATGTCCCGAAGAATTGTTGCCGGTTCCAACAGAGCTCACGGGCTCGATGCCCCTCTCAAACCGCAGTACCAATACCTCCCGCCGGAGCCGAACCTGGTGACCGGTACGACTTGGCGATGGCGCGCTACTGAGACCGGGCCAGTGGGTCCGCTCCATTCGTCCGTCACTTGAGGCACCATGGCGTGCAGCCACTCCCAAGCCCGCGTCAAGGCGCCGACTCGGTTCGAGCGGACAAGCGGAGCACGGCGGCCCCCAGGACCGCGGCGACCAGCGAGGCGGCCAGGATCCCGAGCTTGGCCGCGTCCACGAGGTCGGGCCTCGGGAAGGCGAGGTCGGCGATGAACAACGACACGGTGTAGCCGATGCCGGCCAGCCCAGCCACGCCCACGATGTGAGGCCACACGACGCCATCGGGAAGCCGGCCCACCTTGGTCCGGACCGCGATCCAGGCCGCGCCGCTCACCCCGACGAGCTTGCCCACCACCAAGCCCAGGCCCACACCGCCCGCAACGGCACTGGCCCCAGGCGCCTCCAGCGACCTGGCCTGGAAGGCCACCCCTGCGTTGGCCAGCGCGAACAGCGGCACGATCAGGTAGCTGGTCACGGGGTGGAGCATGTGCTGGAGCCGTTCGGTGACCGACACCGTCGACCTGGCCAGGTCGGTCATGGTCTTCAGCTCTCCGGCGCTGGGCTCCTCGGCCAGGTCGACGCTCCACTCCTCAACCACCACGTCCGGGGCCAGCGGCCGGGCCGGTGCCAGCAGGCCGAGGGCCACGCCGGCCAGGGTGGCGTGCACGCCCGACTCGTAGACAGCTGCCCACACGCCCACTCCGAGCAGGACGTAACCGGGCGCCCAGAACACACGCGCCCGGCGGAGGGCGACGACTCCGGTCAGGAGCCCAGCCGCCACCAGCAGGGCCGGCCAGTTGATGCCACCGGAGTAGAAGATGGCGATGATGACTATGGCCCCCACGTCGTCGGCGATGGCCAGCGTGAGCAAGAAGACCTTGAGCGATCCAGGCACCCACTTCCCGAGGAGGGCGAGCACGCCCAAGGCGAAGGCGATGTCGGTGGCCATGGGAATGCCCCACCCCCGACTCCCCTCGCCGCCCATGTTGACGGCGGCGAAGATGGCGGCTGGGACGACCATGCCTCCCACGGCGGCGAAAACCGGCAGGGCCGCGGTCCGCCAGCGTTGCAGTTGCCCGGCCACCAGCTCATGCTTGATCTCCAAGCCGACCACGAAGAAGAAGACGGCCATCAGCGCCTCGTTGACGATGTGGCGCAGGTCCTCGCTGCGCTCGACGTCGCCGAGTCCGAGGTTGAACTTGGTATGCCACAGCGTCTCGTAGCTGGCCTTCCACGGCGAGTTGGCCCAGGCAAGGGCGACGACGGTGGACAGCAACAGGATGACGGCGCCCGAGGACTCGGTGTCGAAGAAGCGCTGCAGGGCCCGGGGCAGGGAGCGGCCGGGCCGTGGCAGGTCGCCAGCGGGCGTGCTCTCGAGGGTCGTCGGCATCGGGCCTCCAGGTCGCGTCATTCCTGTCGCCGACCAGGCTTCCCGGCACCCCGCCGACATGGTAGCCAGTGCCCGATGGTCCAGATGCCCGCGTGTCGACGTGGGGCCTGGCTCTCGTCTTGTGGACTCGGAGGAGCAGCCATGAGCCATAGTGAAACAGGGAGCCGCACGCTCGAGGAGAGAAGCGCCACCGAGGAGCGGCGCGCAGAGCGGCGCGCTGCCACGACGTTCCTCGTCTCCGCGGTGGCGGCTGTGATGTTGGGCTTCGTCTACGCCAATGGTGGCCAACCGCAGTTGGAGGGCCTACTGCTGGCGACCTCCATGGGGGCCATGGGCACCGGTCTCGTGATCTGGGCCAACCGCCTTCTTCCGCAGGGACCGGCAGTGGAGGCCCGTGAGGAGCTGGCGACTCTGGCCGGCGGCGACGCTCGATTGATCCAGGAGCGGCACGCCTCGCCTGTCGCGGCAAGCCCTGATCGCATGGTGGCCCGCGGCGAGCGCAGGCCTCATCGGCGCCATCCGATGCCTGGCGTAGACGTCCGACTCGAGGGGGCACGCTCACCATTGCCGGCGGGGCGGGGAGTCGTGCCGCTCTCCAAGCCATGCCGGCCAGCCTGGGCGTCGGTACCTTGATGTTGCCCCCGCCCTCATGGCTCGTCCTCCTCGCTCACCGAGGCCAGCTCACCTCTGCGCCGACGCCGACCACGACTAGCGAGCCCGCCCAGCCAGCAGCACGACGTCGGCCCACGCCGCGTCCCCGGCAACGGCCATGGTCCCTCACATCCGCCTTGCGCGCCTGCTCGGCCTGGGAGACGGGGACTAGGAACAGGTCAGCTCGGCCTGGCGCCAAGGGCCTTCAGAGGAACTCCGCCAACGAGCCCGACGTCTCCTTCCAGGTCCACGGTGGTGCTGCGCGCCCGGGCCTCGTCGGGCTGCGACAGCGTGTCGTAGATGGCAAGGGCGTAGGCCAGCCCCGATGAGGGCCAACTTCCGTCTTGGATGGCCAGGGCATGCGACGGGCGGCGGTCTTCGGTCGGCGAGCCGCCTCCTCTCCCGGGGCCGTCCCCTGCCCCATCCACGCCGCCTTCTAGGCTCTGGCCAAGGGCCTGCACCCCTGAGCTCCGAAGTCGTCGGGCACGCAGGAGGGCCCAAGGTTTGGCCGGAAAGCAGGCGCTCGACCCGAGGAGTGACCCGTATGGATATCGATGTCGTGCTGATCGTCGTCGGCGCGGCTGTGCTCGTTCTCGGGCTCTTGTCTCAGCTGCTCAAGCGGCTCTTCGTGTCCGTCGCCCTGGCGTCCCTGGCACTGGGCGTGGTGCTCGGGCCCGAGGCGCTCGCAGTCCTCGACCCGGTTGCTATTGATGACGCCCGCCATCTCTTGAAGGAGCTGACTCGCGTCGGCCTGGCGATCTCCCTCACCGCGATCGGCCTACAGGTGACGGGCGAAGACATCAAGGCCAACCTCGCTCCTGCCGGGCTCCTGCTCAGCTTCGGCATGGCAGGCATGTGGCTCATGACCTCGCTCGGAGCCGGGCTGCTGCTCGACCTTCCGCTCGGGGTGGCACTCCTCCTCGGGGGCGTCCTCACCCCAACCGATCCCGTCGTCGCCTCTGCCCTCGTGACCGGCAAGCTGGCCGAGGCGAACCTGCCGCGGTGGCTACGTCGCACCGTCCAGATCGAATCGGGTGCGAATGACGGCCTAGCCGTCGTCTTCGTCCTCGTACCCGCCCTGGTCCTGACCGAATCTGCTGCCGGTCCCCTGAGCTTGGCAGGTGAGATCGGCAAGGAGGTCGGTCTCGCCGTCGCCATCGCCCTCCCCTTGGGTTACCTGGCCGGCAAGGGCGTGAACACGGCAAACCGCTGGCAGGCTGTCGAGGCCGCCCACGTCGCAAACCTCGGCGTCGGACTGGGTCTGCTCGCCCTCGGCTCCGTACACCTCCTGGGCGGCAGCGGGGTGCTGGCCGCCTTCGTCAGCGCCCTCGTGTTCTCGCTCGTGCTGGAAGAGAAGCTGGCCACACGGCTGGAACACCTCCAGGACACGGTGGAGAAGCTCTTCATCCCGCCCATCTTCGTGCTGTTCGGGGTGGTCCTGCCCTGGTCCGAGTGGACCAGCCTCGGATGGGCGGGGGTTGTCTTTGCCCTGTGGGTACTCCTCCTAAGGCGGCCGCCGGTCGTGCCCCTCGTCCTGGCGTGGTCGGTTGATCGCCGCAGTAGCGCCTTTCTCTCCTGGTTCGGACCCCTTGGCGCGGCAGCGATCTACTACTCACTATTGGTGGAACGCTACGAGCTGGCACAGTATCCGAAGCTCTTCGGCGCTGCGACGTTGGCGGTCACAGCGTCGATCGTCGTGCAATCCGTGACGGCTACGCCTGGCGTGCGCCGCTACGCTCGACGGTCGCCCCTCGCCACGCTTGTCGCCCCCCTTGCGCACGATGTCGAGGAGCGCTGACGGCGCCGCCTGCACCGGCACCACCATCAAAACGTCACCGCGGCGGCTGGATTGAGGCGGCGCCCACCCGGCCAAGATGCTGCCCGAGCCTCGATCCTGGCTCTTGCGACCACGGGCCGATGGCTGGGCGGGCGGCCCAACTACGGCTACCGCCTCGTGGATACCGGTCTTCCCCACCCCAACCGCAGCAAGGCGTCGGCCGGCGCCCAGCTCCGCACCCTAGAGCCGACCCCGAGAACGCACCGGTCGTGCGACGCATCTTCGAGCTGTACGACGGGGGCGTCGGGTTTCGTTCCATCGCACAGCGGCTAGAGGCGAAGGGATACCAAGCCCGGTGAGATCGGGCCGGGCCGCCATCCCCGCTCTGCCGGTGTCTGGGGCGGCTCGGCCGTGCGCGCCATCCTCACCAACCCCCTTTACCTAGGGCGGCAGGTCGCCGGACGCCAGCGCCGCTACGACGAGCTGCTCAACGCCCGTGACCCGGCCCTCGGCACCATCTCCCGCCAGCGCCGGCAGTCCCCCGACTCATGGGCCTGGGCGGAGCAGCCCTCATGGCCCGCGCTAATCCCCAGCTGACTTGTTCGAGCGGGTGAACAAGCGAATCACCACCACGGTCGGCACCAGGACACGAAGGCCCCGCTCTCGCCCCGGTCAGTACGTCCTCGCCGGTGCCATCCGCTGCAGCCACTGTGGCAAGGCGATGTCCGGGAACACGGCCAAGAACAAGGCCTACTACCGCTGCGTGGCGACCCGGCCCGACTACGCCGTCCCTTCGGTGCCCGGCCACCCGCCGACGTACATGGTGCGCGAAGAGAGAATCCTCGCGGTCGTCGATGCCTGGCTCGACACCCTCACCGACCATGACCACATCGACGCCACCGTTGCCGCCATCCTCTCCGCGGACCGGTCGCCGCAGACGGAACCGGCCGAAGTAGTCGGAGCACGGCGAAGCCGTGAACGCCTCGAGCTGGAACTCGACCGGATGCTTGCCGCCGTCCGAGCCGGCATGGACCACCCGTGCTGGCCGCCGGCCAGACGCGCACAATCCAGTCCGACATCGCCGCCGCTCAATCGGTGATTGAACAGTGGGAGCGGTCTCAGACGAACGCGGTGCCGCTCAAGGAATGGGAGGTGCGAGACACGCTCACCCAGGCAGGCGGGCTGGTGCTCATGCTCGCCAGATCCGACCGTGCCGAACGAGCCGCGCTCTACCGTGCGCTCGGCCTCAGCCTCCGCTACGAAAAACAAGCCCCAACCGGACAGGAACGCGTCCACGCCCGGTTGGAGCTATGTCGTGGCGGGGGTGGGATTTGAACCCACACCTTCGGGTTATGAGCCCGACGATCGGGGCCGCGCCGGTCCGGCTCTGTCCGGGTACGTCCGTTTTCGTGCAGGTCATCGGCACTTCCAACGTGGGTTCGTCCGGCGTCGTCCGGGTCTGTCCGCCGGGGTTCGTTTGACGCGACGTTTGACACATTGCCGGCGGGGAAACTTGTTCTCGCGTAGCGAGATGACAAGGACCTGATGGGGTTCCTTCTGGGCAAGCCAGGATGACGCCCTCCGAGTGGTGGAGAAGTGACCCCGGCGCTTTGATCGTAGAGACCTTGCCGACGATGTGCGAGAGCCGATTTGTCCGCACCCCCTGAT
>JALYHE010000125.1 GCA_030776705.1 Actinomycetota bacterium
CCCTCGACGTCTCCAGCACCGACCTGCGCCGGCGGGTGGCCACCGGGCGACCCATCGACGTGCTGGTGCCGGCCGGAGCCGTCCGTGAGATCCGAGAGCGGGGTCTGTACGCTGGCTGAGAGATTGAGCGCTCCGTCCGGCCTCGCCTCCGACACCGACTTCCAGCCGGAGCCTTCGCTAAACCTCGATCCCATCGCCCTGCCCGACGTTCGCTGGAGCCAGCGGGTCCAGCGGCGCCGGAGCCGGCACCAGAGGAAGAGAAGGCGGCGCATCCGCCGCCTCGGCATGCTCCCGGTGCTCACCGTGCTGGCCCTGGCACTGAGCATGGTGGCGGTCCAGCCTCCGGATCGGGCACCGCGCCAGGCGGCCCGCTCCCGGCAGGCGGCGCCACCGCCGCCCCCGGCCCGCCTCGTCCCTCCCGTCCTCGTCGCCCATCAGGACGCAACGGGCCGGGCGTCGTCGCTCACGGTGCTGGCCCCCGGCCCCGACGGGAGGGGGGGGTCGCTGGTTCTGCTGCCGCCCGGCACCATGGCCGAGGTGGTCTCCCTCGGCCTCGAGCCGGTGGGGCAGTCCCTCGAGCTGGGCGGTCCCTCGCGCCTCCAGGCCACCGTCGAGAACCTCCTGGGCGTCGGCCTGGGCGGGGTGGTGGTGGCCGGCGACGCGGCCATGGCCGAACTGCTCGCACCGGCCGGTCCCCTGCGGGTGGAGGTCCCCGAGCGGGTGGAGCAGGTGGCCCCGTCGGGTGTCGTGGACGTGGTCTACGAGGCCGGCCCGACCACGGTGGCGCCCCTGGCGGCCGGGCGGTTCCTGGCCACCAAGGGCAGGGGAAGCGACCTGTCCCGGCTGGTCCGCCACCAGGCCTTCTGGGAGACCTGGCTGGACGTGCTGCGCCAGCGGCCCGCGGCCACGCCCTCGCGGCCACCCGAGCTGGGCGCGGCCCTGCGGGCCCTGGCTGCAGGCCCGGTCCAGGCCCGGGTGGTCCCGGTGGAGGGCTTCGGCTCGGCGGGTGGGGCGGGAGAGCTCTACCGGGTCCGCAAGGACGAGCTGGCCCGAATGGTGGCCTCGGTCTTCCCCACCGCGAGCCGCCAGGGCCCGGTCGAGCGCCCCAGGGTCCAGGTGCTGAACGGCACGGGAGCGCTCGGCATGGCCGAGTCGGTGAGGGCCAAGCTCGGGGCCCGCTTCGACGTGCGCCTCACCGGGAACGCGGCCCGCTTCGATCACCAGCGAACCGAGGTCGTCTTCTACGACCGGGCCGAGGAGGGCGTAGCCGATGATGTGCGCAAGGCGTTGGGCGTGGGAACATTGGTGCTGAGCCGCCGTCCGCTGGACGTGGTCGACGTGACGGTCGTCGTGGGAAGGGACTTTCAGCCGTAACCGATGAGCCGGGTGTGACAGAGGGCGGCGCTGTGGGCCTCGAGGAGGTCCGCCGGCTGGCGGTGACCGCGGCCCGGGCCGCAGCGGGCAAGGTCGGCACCGACACCCTGGTAGTGGAGGTGGGCGAGGTTCTCGCCATCGCCGACTACTTCGTGATCACGAGCGGCGCCAACGTCCGCCAGGTGCGGACCATCGCCGAGGAGGTCGAGGCCAAGGTCGCCGAGTCGGGGGGGCCGAAGCCGATGCGGACCGAGGGGCTCGACGACGCCCGGTGGGTGCTGCTCGACTATGGCGACTTCGTCGTCCACGTCTTCCTCGAGGACGTTCGTCGTTACTACGACATCGAGCGCCTGTGGTCCGACGCTCCTCGCGTCGAGTGGGAGGCCGAGGCCCGCTCCGCCCTGACCTGAGCTCGGGCGCTCAGGGACGCTAGGGGCAGCAGGTGTCCTCGAGGGCCTCCGCTCGCCACGTGCGGGCGGCCTCGAAGGCGGCGATGGCGCCCAGCACCACGCCGGCCAGAGGGTCCGCCCACCACCAGCCGAAGACGGCGTTCAGCCCGAGGCCGACCAGGACGACGGCCGAGAGGAGGGCGCACAGGCTGGTCTGGTTTGCCTCCGACGCCGCCGCCCGGGAGCCGAGAGCGGGGGCCAGGCGCCGCTTGGCCCGGGCCAGCACGGGCATGACGAGGAGCGACAACGTGGCCAGGACCACCCCTGCCGGGCTGGCCTCCGGCTGCACGCCTCCGGCCAGGTCCCGGGCGCCCTCGACCCAGACGTAGGCGGCCAGGGCGGCGAAGCTCACGGCGATGGCCCGGGTGGCCCGCCGGTCGTCGGCGGCCATGCAGCCCCCTCGGCGCTCCTGGTGGAGGCGCCATGCGAGGACCAGCGAGGCTGACACCTCGATGGCGGAATCGAGGCCGAAGCCGACCAGGCTCACCGACCCCGCCGCCAGGCCGGCGGTCAAGGCCACGACGCACTCGACGGCGTTCCAGCCCAGGCTGAGCCGGTTGAGCCGTCGAGCCTGTGCCAAGGCGGCGGGACGGTCCGCTGCAGTGAGCTGTTGAAGCGCTGCGCTCACGTGTCGATGATAGGGGAGCGGGCCCTTGACTCGGACCAGGCGTTAGGCTTACCTAAGGGATGGTGCGAGGCTGGCCTGAGCGAGTCGACGAGGTCCGGGCGACGCTGGGCATGCGGCGGGTGAGCTGGATCCGGGTCGTCCTCGGAGCCGACGGCGAGCCGGTTCGCGCCGAGGTCGCCGGCACGGGGCACCGCCTGCCGG
>JALYHE010000126.1 GCA_030776705.1 Actinomycetota bacterium
GTGGCGGTTCTCGGTCTGGTACTCGACGTGGGCGATGGAGATGGTGATCCCCCGGGCCTTCTCCTCGGGCGCCTTGTCGATCTGCTCGAACGGGGTGAAGTTCACCTCCGGGTTGGCCTCGGCCAGCACCTTGGTGATGGCCGCGGTGAGCGTGGTCTTGCCGTGATCGATGTGACCCATCGTCCCCACGTTGACGTGCGGCTTGTCCCGGACGAATTGCTTCTTGGCCATTTCTTACTCTCCTCGGACCCGCGCCACGATCTCCCTGGAGATGGACTCGGGCACCTGCTGGTAGGAGTGGAACTGCATGGTGTACGTGGCCCGACCCTGGGTCCGCGAACGAAGGTCCGTAGCGTAGCCGAACATGTCAGAAAGCGGCACCTGAGCCCGGATCACCTGGCTGCTGCCCCGCTGCTCCATGCCCTCGACCTTCCCCCGGCGCGCGGACAGGTCACCGATGAGGTCGCCCATGTACTCGTCGGGCGTCACCACCTCGACGGCCATGACGGGCTCCAGCAGCACGGGACGGGCCCTGCTGGCTGCCTCCTTGACCGCCATGGAGCCGGCGATCTTGAAGGCCATCTCGGAGGAGTCCACGTCGTGGTAGGAGCCGTCGACGAGTATGGCCCGCAGGTCCACCATCGGGTAACCGGCCAGCACGCCGGAGGTGAGCGCCTCCTGGATGCCGGCGTCCACGGAAGGGATGTACTCCTTCGGGATGTCGCCGCCGGTGATTTTGTCCACGAACTCGTAGCCGCCGCCCGGCCCGGTGGGCTCAAGGTCGATCACCACGTGGCCGTACTGGCCCCGCCCGCCCGTCTGGCGGACGTAGCGCATCTCCACCTTGTGCGCGGATTGGGTGATGGTCTCCCGGTAGGCGACCTGGGGCTTGCCCACGTTGGCGTCGACGCGGAACTCACGGAGCATGCGGTCGACCAGCACCTCCAGGTGGAGCTCGCCCATCCCGCCGATGACCGTCTGGCCCGTCTCCTCCTCGGTGTGGACCTGGAAGGTGGGGTCCTCCTCGGAGAGGGCGGTGAGAGCCTTGGAGAGCTTGTCCTGGGCGTCCTTGGTCTTGGGCTCGACGGCCACGTGGATGACCGGGAGTGGGAACTCCAGCGACTCGAGGACCACGGCATGGCCGGGGTCGCACAGGGTGTCGCCGGTGGTTGTGTGCTTGAGCCCCACCGCGGCCACGATGTCGCCGGCGAAGACCGCCTCCTTGTCCTCCCGGTGGTTGGCGTGCATCTGGAGAAGGCGCCCCACCCGCTCCTTGCGGTCCTTCGTGGAGTTGAGCACGGTCGATCCCTTGGCGAGCTTGCCGCTGTAAACCCTGAAGTAGGTGAGCTTGCCGACGTGGGGGTCGCTCATGATCTTGAAGGCCAGGGCCGAGAAGGCCTCGTCGTCGTCGGGACGGCGCTCCACCTCCTCGCCGCCCTTGACGGCCGTGCCCTTGGTGGGAGGGACGTCGAGGGGGCTGGGCAGGAAGTCGACGACGGCGTCGAGCATGGGCTGCACGCCCTTGTTCTTGAACGCCGAGCCGCACAACACGGGGACGATCCGGTTGGAGATGGTGCCCGTGCGAAGCGCCCGGCGCAGGTCGTCGGCGGTGATCTCCTCCTCGCCGATGTACTTCTCGGTGATGGTGTCGTCGAACTCGGACAGGGTGTCGATCAGCTCCTGCCTTCTCTTGTCGACCTCGCCAGCCAGCTCCTCGGGCACTTCGTTGACGGACCACGCCTCGCCCTTGGGCGAGCTCTCGTCCCATATCAGCGCCCTGGCCCCGATGAGGTCGACCATGCCCGTGAAGCTGCTCTCGGAGCCGATGGGCACGTGCAGCACGGCGGGCACGGCGTCGAGCCGGTCCCTGATCATCCCGACGGCACGGTCGAAGTCGGCGCCGATGCGGTCCATCTTGTTGACGAAGCACATCCGGGGCACGCCGTACTTGTCGGCCTGCCGCCACACCGTCTCGGTCTGAGGCTCAACACCGGCGACGGCGTCGAACACGGCCACGGCGCCGTCGAGGACCCGGAGCGAGCGCTCCACCTCGACCGTGAAGTCCACGTGGCCGGGTGTGTCGATGATGTTGATCCAGGTGTCCTTCCACTTGCAGGTGGTGGCGGCCGAGGTGATCGTGATGCCCCGCTCCTGCTCTTGCACCATCCAGTCCATGGTGGCCGAGCCCTCGTGGACCTCGCCGATCTTGTAGTTCTTGCCGGTGTAGTAGAGGATCCGCTCGGTCGTGGTGGTCTTACCCGCGTCGATGTGAGCCATGATCCCGATGTTGCGGGTCCGGGCCAGTGGGTATTCGCGGATCAGGGTTGCCATGTCTTTTCCTTCGGCTCGTGAGCCGCCTCGCCGGGCGCGCTACCAGCGGTAGTGAGCGAACGCCTTGTTCGACTCGGCCATCTTGTGCAGGTCCTCACGGCGCTTCACTGCCGAGCCCAGGCCATTGGAGGCGTCGAGAAGCTCGTTGGCCAGACGCTCGGCCATGGTCTTCTCCCGGCGTTGCCTGGCGTAGCCCACGAGCCAGCGGATGGAGAGGGTGGTCGACCGCCGCGGGCGGACCTCGACCGGCACCTGGTAGGTGGCGCCGCCGACCCGGCGGCTGCGGACCTCCAGTTGGGGCCGGACGTTCTCTACGGCCCTCTTCAGGGTGGAGACGGGCTCGCTGCCTGTCTTGTCCTTCACGATGTCCAGCGAGTCGTACACGATGCGCTCGGCCAGCGTGCGCTTGCCGCGGCTCAAGATCTTGTTGACCAGTTGGGTGACGAGGACGGAGCGGTAAACGGGGTCGGGGAACATCTCGCGGCGCGGGGCGGGGCCCTTGCGAGGCATCAGGACTCCTTCTTGGCGCCGTAGCGGCTGCGAGCCTGCCTCCGGTCCCGCACGCCCGAGGTGTCGAGGGTGCCGCGGATGACCTTGTAGCGCACCCCGGGCAGGTCCTTCACCCGGCCTCCGCGGATCAGCACGATGGAGTGCTCCTGGAGGTTGTGGCCCTCGCCGGGGATGTAGGCCGTGACCTCGTAGCCGCTGGTGAGGCGCACCCGGGCGACCTTCCTCAGAGCCGAGTTGGGCTTCTTGGGGGTGTGTGTGAACACGCGCGTGCACACACCCCGCCGCTGGGGGGCTCCCCTGAGCGCCGGGGTCTTGGTCTTCGTCTGCTTGGACTCACGGCCCTTGCGGACCAGCTGGGCGATGGTGGGCAAAGCAGAAACCTCTCGGGGACCTGACGAGTGGCGCGACGGCAGACGGCGCTGCCGCCCTCAACCAGGGTACGGCTCGTAGCCCCGGGCGGCAAACTACCGGCGCAGTAGAGCGCCCTAGCCGGCCTCGTCCTCCGTGAAGGTCGGGACGTCGGCCGGGACGTCGGCCGGGGCCTCGGCGGCCCCCTCCTCCACAGGCTGGAGCCAGGCCGTCTCGGCATCGAAGCCATGAGCGGCAACCTCGCCGTCGCCCGTCCCATCGCCGGCGCCGATGTTGGCCAGCCACGCCGCCAGGTCCCCGGCCTCGGCGTCCGACGACCAGCCCAGCATGGGCTGGTAGTCCGGAGCCTCGATCTCGATGTCCCGGTAGGTGGCCATGCCCGTCCCGGCGGGGATGAGCTTGCCGATGATGATGTTCTCCTTGAGCCCGAAGAGCTGGTCCGAGCGGCCCTCGATGGCCGCCTCGGTCAGCACCCGGGTCGTCTCCTGGAACGACGCCGCCGACAACCAGGAGTCCGTGGCCAGCGAGGCCTTGGTGATGCCCATCAGCTCGGGCCGGCCCTCGGCCGGGCGCCGCCCGGCCTGCACCAGCTGGCGGTTGGTCTCGGCGTACGCCTGGCTGTGCACCCGCTCGCCGGGCAGGAACGGTGAGTCGCCGGGCTCGGCGACGGAGACCCGCCGCAGCATCTGGCGCACGATGAGCTCGATGTGCTTGTCGTGGATGGAGACGCCCTGGTCCCGGTAGACCTTCTGCACCTCCTCGACCAGGTACTGCTGCGTCTCGCGGATGCCCTTGATGTCGAGCAGCTCCTTGGGGTCCTTGGGCCCCTCGACCAGAGCGTCGCCGGCGGTGACCTCCTGTCCGTCGCTCACCTCCAGGTAGGCCCTCTGGGGCACGGTGTAGGTGTCCTCGGAGCCGTCGTCGCCCACCACCGTGATGCGGCGCCCGGTCTCCTCGTCCGTCACCCGCACCACACCGGACGTGCGGGCCAGTACGGCCGCTCCCTTGGGCGTGCGGGCCTCGAACAGCTCGACCACCCGGGGCAGGCCGTGGGTGATGTCCTCACCGGCAATGCCGCCGGTGTGGAAGGTGCGCATGGTGAGCTGGGTACCGGGCTCGCCGATCGACTGGGCGGCGATGACACCCACCGCCTCCCCCAGCTCGGTGGTCTTCATGGTGGCCAGCGACCGGCCGTAGCAGGTGGCGCAGATGCCGTGCTCGGCCTCACAGGTGAGGATGGAGCGCACCCGGACCCGGGTGACCTCGGGGTCGTCGCGCAGCCGGGCCATCTCCTCGTCGCCCACATCGGTGCCGGCGGGCACGCCGGCCGCGGACTCGGCCAGGACCCGGCCGAACAGGCGGGTCTCGAGGTAGGAGCGCCGCCCGGGCTCGTCGGGCCGGACGTCCTCCAGCCAGATTCCCCGGGAGGTGCCGCAGTCCTCCTCGCGCACGATGAGCTCCTGGGCCACGTCCACCAGGCGGCGGGTGAGATAGCCGGAGTCCGCCGTGCGTAGGGCCGTGTCGGCCAGCCCCTTGCGGGCGCCGTGGGTGGAGATGAAGTACTCCAGCACGGACAGGCCCTCGCGGAAGGAGGACTTGATGGGGCGGGGGATCATCTCGCCCCGGGGGTTGGAGACCAGGCCCTTCATCCCTGCGATCTGGCGGACCTGCTGGGCGTTGCCCCGGGCGCCGGAGCTCACCATCATGTCGAGGGGGTTGAAGGCCATGGTGGACAGCGTCTGGTCCATGGCCCGCCCGACCTCGGAGTTGGCCGAGGTCCAGATCTCGATCTCCTTCTGACGCCGCTCGTCGTCGGTGATGATGCCGCGCTTGAACTGGGTCTCGGCCTTCTCGGCCTCCTTCTCGTGGCGGTCGAGGATGGCGGCCTTGTCGGGCGGCGTCTTCACGTCCTCCATCGAGATGGTGAGGCCCGACTGGGTGGCGTAGCGGAAGCCGAGGTCCTTGATCCTGTCCAGGCAGTCGCCCACCGTGGCCTTGGGGTAGTTGTCGGCGATCTCCTCGACGATGGAGGCGATGGTGCGGGCCCTCTTGGAGACGAGGTCGTTGACGAACGGGAAGTCGTCCGGAAGCGCGGTGTTGAACACGAGCCGACCGGCCGTGGTCTCGATCTCCTCGTAGCTGATGTCGCCGCCGCTTGCGGCGGCGCCAGATGGCACAGTGCCGTTGACGGCAGCGGAGCTGCCGTTACTGGAGACAGGCACCCGCACCTTGACCTTGGCGTGGAGGTCGACGTCGCCCGACTCGAAGGCCTGCTCCACCTCGTGAAGGTGCCGGAACACCCGGCCCTCACCCTTGGCACCGGGAACCTCCATGGTGAGGTAGTGGGCGCCGAACACCATGTCGTGGGACGGCACGGTGATGGGCCGCCCGGTGGCCGGCGACAGGATGTTGTTCGCCGACAGCATCAGGATGCGGGCCTCGGCCTGGGCCTCGGCCGAGAGGGGAAGGTGGACGGCCATCTGGTCCCCGTCGAAGTCGGCGTTGAAGGCGGCACAGACCAAGGGGTGGATCTGGATGGCCTTGCCCTCGACCAGGACCGGCTCGAAGGCCTGGATGCCGAGACGGTGCAGCGTTGGGGCCCGGTTCAGGAAGACGGGGTGCTCCTTGATGACCTCCTCGAGAACGTTCCACACCTGCGGGCGACGGCGCTCCACCATGCGCTTGGCCGACTTGATGTTCTGGGCCTGCTCCTCGTCGACCAGGCGCTTCATCACGAACGGCTTGAACAGCTCGAGGGCCATCTGCTTGGGCAGCCCGCACTGGCGCAGCTTCAGGGTGGGCCCCACCACAATGACGGACCGGCCCGAGTAGTCGACCCGCTTGCCCAGCAGGTTCTGGCGGAAGCGCCCCTGCTTGCCCTTGAGCATGTCCGAGAGCGACTTGAGGGGGCGGTTGCCGGGCCCGGTGACGGGGCGGCCCCGGCGCCCGTTGTCGAACAGGGCATCGACCGCCTCCTGGAGCATCCTCTTCTCGTTGTTGACGATGATCTCTGGGGCACCGAGGTCCAACAGGCGCTTCAGGCGGTTGTTCCGGTTGATGACCCGGCGGTACAGGTCGTTGAGGTCCGAGGTGGCGAAGCGCCCGCCGTCGAGCTGGACCATGGGACGCAGCTCCGGGGGTATCACCGGGACGGCGTCGAGGATCATGGCCCGGGGGTCGTTGGCCCGGCGCCCGTTGTCGTCACGACGGTTGAAGGCGGTGACGATCTTCAGCCGCTTGATGGCCTTCTGCTTGCGCTGGGCCGAGAGGGGCCGGCGGCCGTCGGTGGCGTCGATGGCCTCGCGGAGCTTCAGCTCCTCCTCGTCGAAGTCGGTGCGGTCGATGAGGCGGGCGATGGCCTCGGCGCCCATGCCTCCCTCGAAGTACTCGCCGAAGCGCTCCTTGAGCTCGCGCCACAGCATCTCGTCCTCCAGGACCTTGCGGGCATGGAGCTCGCGGAACTCGTCGAAGGCCCGCTGCACAAGCTCGAGCTCGGACTGAGCCCTCTCCCGGATGAAGGCCAGGTCCTTGTCCGCGGCGCGCTGACGGGACTTGATCTCTGAGTCCTTGGCGCCCTCCGACTCCAGGCGCTCGAGCTCGGCCTCGAGCTCCTTGAACCGAGCGTCGACGTCCAGGTCCCTCTGGCGCTCGATCTCGGCCAGCTCCTCGGCGATCTCGGCTTCGATGCTGGGGAGGTCGTCGTGACGGCGCTCCTCGTCGACCCAGGTCACGAGGTTGGCGGCGAAGTAGATGACCTTCTCGAGCTGCTTGGCCTTCAGCTCCTCGCGGGGGTCCATCCCCATGAGCAGGTAGGCCAGCCAGGAGCGGGTCCCCCGCAGGTTCCAGATGTGCACCACCGGAGCGGCCAGCTCGATGTGGCCCATGCGCTCCCGGCGCACCTTCGCGCGCGTGACCTCGACGCCACAGCGCTCGCAGATGATGCCCTTGAAGCGGACGCGCTTGTACTTGCCGCAGTAGCACTCCCAGTCCTTGGTGGGCCCGAAGATCTTCTCGCAGAACAGCCCGTCCTTCTCGGGCCGGAGGGTCCGGTAGTTGATGGTCTCGGGCTTCTTCACCTCGCCGTTCGACCACATGCGGATCGAGTCAGCCGTCGCCAGCCCAATCCTGAGCTGCTCAAAATCGTTGACGTCTAGCATTTCGCCCTCACTCGCTCCGCTCCGCTCGGGCGAGCCGAACGGAGCCTCCGCCGGTCGGCAAAGCCGAGCCGGCTCCGGCACTGAAATCCTCCTGGCCGCCAGCCATGGCGGTGCTTCGCACTTGCGTGGCCGGCGGCCGGGAACCTTGCCGGCCGGCTACGTGGACGGTCAAAAGCGCATCCCCCGCTCGGCGGCCCGGCGGGCGTCCTCCTCGTCGGAGCCGCGCTCCGGCCGGCTGATGTCGATGCCCAGCTCCTCGGTGGTGCGGAAGAGGTCCTCGTCGAGGTCGCGCATCTCGATCTCCTCGCCCGTGTTGGACAGCACCTCCACGTTGAGGCACAGCGACTGCATCTCCTTGATCAGCACCTTGAACGACTCGGGGATGCCGGGCTCGGGGATGTTCTCCCCCTTGACGATGGCCTCGTAGACCTTCACCCGCCCGAGCACGTCGTCGGACTTGATGGTGAGCAGCTCCTGCAGGGCGTAGGCGGCCCCGTAGGCCTCGAGGGCCCACACCTCCATCTCGCCGAACCGCTGGCCTCCGAACTGGGCCTTCCCGCCCAGCGGCTGCTGGGTGATCATGCTGTACGGGCCCGTGGAGCGGGCGTGGATCTTGTCGTCGACCAGGTGGGCCAGCTTCAGGATGTACACGTAGCCCACGGTGACCGGGTTGTCGTAGGCCTCACCGGTCCGCCCGTTGTAGAGGGTGGCCTTGCCGTCGGAGCCGATCAGCCGCTGGCCGTCCCCCGTCTCGGGGTTCAGCTCCTCGAAGAGGGCCTTGATGGACGGATTGCGGCCGGCCTTGGCCTCCTCGTCCCAGTTGGCGCCGTCGAACGCCGGCGTGGAGACCCACACCGACGGCTCGGTGACGGGCCGGGTCTTGGCCGTGACCTCCGGGGGGGACGCCGCTCGGTCGCCGTTGCCGTTCCAGCCCCAGCGGGCAGCCCACCCGAGGTGGGCCTCGAGCACCTGGCCCACGTTCATCCGGCTGGGGACGCCGAACGGGCTCAGGATGATGTCCACCGGAGTGCCGTCGCTGAGGTAGGGCATGTCCTCCACGGGCAGGATCTTGGAGATCACGCCCTTGTTCCCGTGGCGCCCGGCCAGCTTGTCGCCCTCGCTGATCTTGCGCTTCTGGGCCACGTAGACCCGCACGAGCTGGTTGACGCCGGGCGGCAGCTCGTGGGCGTCGTCCCGTGAGAACACCCGCACGTCGATGACCTTCCCCGACTCGCCGTGGGGGACCTTGAGGCTCGTGTCCCGGACCTCTCGGGCCTTCTCGCCGAAGATGGCGCGCAGCAGCCGCTCCTCGGGGGTGAGCTCGGTCTCGCCCTTGGGCGTCACCTTGCCCACCAGGACGTCGCCGGGACCGACCTCGGCGCCGATGCGGATGATGCCCCGCTCGTCGAGGTCCTTCAGGATCTCCTCGGACAGGTTGGGGATGTCGCGGGTGATCTCCTCGGCCCCGAGCTTGGTGTCACGGGCGTCCACCTCGTGCTCCTCGATGTGGATCGAGGTGAGCACGTCGTCGCGCACCAGCCGCTCCGACAGGATGATGGCGTCCTCGAAGTTGTAGCCCTCCCACGGCATGAAGGCGACCAGGAGGTTCTTGCCCAAGGCCAGCTCGCCGGCGTGGGTGGAGGGCCCGTCGGCCAGCACGTCGCCGGCGTCCACACGGTCTCCCTGGTCGACCCGGGCCTGCTGGTTGATGCAGGTGTTCTGGTTCGACCGGCGGAACTTGGCCAGGCGGTGCACCTTGCGGCCCGACCCCTTGTACTCGACGGTGACGTGGTCGGCGGTCACCTCGGTGACCTGCCCCGGCCCCTCGGCGAGGAGGACCTCGCCGGCGTCCCGGGCGGCGCGACCCTCCACGCCGGTGCCGATGAAGGGTGCCTCGGGGCGCAGGAGGGGCACGGCCTGCTTCTGCATGTTGGCGCCCATCAGCGCTCGGTTGGCGTCGTCGTGCTCGATGAAGGGGATGAGGGCGGTGGACACGGACACGATCTGCTTGGGCGACACGTCCATGAGGTCCACCTCCGAGGGAGGCACGAAGTCCACCTCGGTGCTGGAGCCGTACGCCGTGGCCGCGGCCCCCACCCGGACGCCGGCCCCCTGGGGGCCGCGCCGGACCAGCACCCGGTCCTCGGTGAAGCGGCCCTGGTCGTCGAGGGCGGCGTTGGCCTGGGCGATGACGTGCTCTTCCTCCTCGTCGGCGGCGAGGTACATGACCTCGTCGGTGACCCGCCCGTCGGCCACCCGGCGGTAGGGCGTCTCGATGAAGCCGTACTCGTTGATGCGCCCGTAGGTGGCCAGGTGCCCGATGAGGCCGATGTTGGGGCCTTCAGGGGTCTCGATTGGGCACATCCGTCCGTAGTGGGAGCTGTGCACGTCCCGGACCTCGAAGCCGGCCCGCTCCCGGGACAGGCCGCCCGGGCCCATGGCCGACAGCCGGCGCTTGTGGGTAAGGCCGGACAAGGGGTTGACCTGGTCCATGAACTGCGACAGCTGGCTGGTCCCGAAGAACTCCTTGATGGCTGCCACCACGGGGCGGATGTTGATCAGGGTCTGGGGGGTGATGGCCTCCACGTCCTGAGTGGTCATCCGCTCCCTCACCACCCGCTCCATGCGGGACAGGCCCACCCGCACCTGGTTCTGGATCAACTCGCCCACCGAGCGGATGCGGCGGTTGGCGAAGTGGTCCTGGTCGTCGAGGCGGTAGCCCGGCTCCCCGTTGGCCAGGTGGAGCATGTAGGTGGCCGCCGACAGCAGCTCGCTGGAGGAGAGCACCCCCTGACCGTCGCCGGGGTGCTCCAGTTCCACGCCGAGGATCTCGGCCGCCCTGTCGATCTCCGGACCCAGCTTGCGGTTGAGCTTGTAGCGGCCCACCCGGGTCAGGTCGTAGCGCTTGGTGTTGAAGAAGGCGTTCTCGAAGTAGGCACGCGCCGACTCGACGACCGGCGGCTCACCGGGGCGGGCCCGCTTGTAGATCTCGAGGAGGGCGTCGTCGCGGGTGGGGGCCAGCTCCCGCTCCTTGTCCCACTGCCCCTGGAGTAACTCGAAGTGGCGGACGAAGCGGTCGAGCACGCCGGGCTGGGTCTCCTCGTCGTAGCCCAGGGCCCGAAGCAGGACGAACAGCGAGAGCCGGCGCTTGCGGGCCACCCTCGTGCCGGCGGTCACGTCCTTGCCCGGCTTGGCCTCCACGTCGAACTCGATCCACTCCCCCCGGTAGGGGTGGAT
>JALYHE010000127.1 GCA_030776705.1 Actinomycetota bacterium
TGGGCCGCCGCCGGCGCCCCGGTGACGGGATGGACGGCGCCGAGGTCGACCTCAGGACCAGCGTCGGCTCCGTCGAGCTGCCCAACCCCGTCATGACGGCGTCGGGGACCTCGGGCCACGGCGCCGAGCTGGCCCGCTACTTCGACCTGTCCCGCCTCGGCGCCGTGGTGGTCAAGTCGCTGTCGGCCACCCCCCACGCCGGGAACCCACCGCCCCGCCTCTCGGAGACCCCGGTAGGGATGCTCAACAGCGTCGGCCTGCAGGGGCCCGGGGTCGAGGCGTGGCTCGAGGGCGACCTGCCTGCCCTGGTCGACGCCGGCGCCCGGGTCGTGGCCAGCATCTGGGGCCTCACCGTCGACGAGTACGCCAAGGCGGCCGCCATGCTGGCCCATGCACCCGCCGACGTGGTAGCCGTCGAGGTCAACTTGAGCTGCCCCAACCTCGAGGGCGGGCGCCACCTGTTCTCCCACTCCACCACGGCGACGGCCGAGGCGGTCGCGGCCACGGAGGTCTGCCGGCGCCCACGGTGGGCCAAGCTCAGCCCCAACACCGCCGATCTCACCGACGTGGCGGGGGCGGCCCTGGCCGCCGGGGCGGAGGCCCTCACCCTCGTCAACACGGTGATGGGGATGGCCATCGATCCGGTTCGCCGGCGCTCCCGGCTCGGCACCGTGGCCGGGGGCCTTTCGGGGCCGGCCATCCACCCCGTGGCGGTGCGGGCGGTGCACGAGTGCCGCTCCGCCCTCCCGGGCGCGGCCATCGTGGGGGTGGGCGGGGTCCAGAGCGGCGAGGACGCCGTGGAGCTGCTGGTCGCCGGCGCCCACGCCGTCCAGGTGGGCACGGCCACCTTCGCCGAGCCCAGGGCCCCGGTGCGGGTCCTCGACGAGGTCCTACGGTGGTGCGAGCGCCACGACGTCCGCCGTGTCGTCGAGCTGATCGGTACCGCCCATGACACCGCCCGGAGCCCATGACCGAACTTCGTGAACGGCGAGAAGCCGACATCCGCAACCGGTTGGCCATCGCCCTCGACGTCGACGACCTGGTGGAGGCGTCCCGCATCGCCCGGGAGGTGCGGCCCTGGTTCGGGGTGGCCAAGGTCGGGCTGGTCCTGTACACGGCGGCGGGGCCGGACGCCGTGGTCGAGATGATGGAGAGCGGCTACCGGGTCATGCTCGACCTGAAGCTCCACGACATCCCCTCCCACGTGCGCCGGGCCGCCCAGGTGGTGGGAGGGCTGGGGGCCTCGTACCTGACGCTGCACGCCGCCGGCGGCACCTCCATGCTCCGGGGCGGGGTGGAGGGCCTGAGCGAGGGAGCGGCCATGGCCGGCCACGAGCCCCCGGTCGCCCTCGCCGTCACGGTGCTCACCAGCGACGCAGGGGTCCCGTCGCACGTGCTCGGCAACCGCGTCCGGACCGCGGTGGAAGGTGGGTGCGGGGGGATCGTCTGCGCCGCCGACGACGTCAGGGAGGCCAAGCAGCTGGCCCCTCGCATCGTGACCGTGGTCCCCGGGATCAGGCTGCCGGGCACGAGCACCGACGACCAGGCCCGGGCCGCGCCGCCCCAGACCGCCCTGGAGGCGGGGGCCGACCTGCTCGTGGTGGGCCGGGCCGTCACCGCGGCCCCTGACCGGGGCCGGGCCGCGGCAGACGTGGTGGGCACGCTGGCCCTGGAACGGCGCCGCTCGACCCAGGACGGGGCCGAGACACCGCCGTGATGGACCGGTCCCGGCCTCTGTGGGCGGGCGGGGAACCCCTGCCGGGGCCTGAGGGGGCTGTACTAGGGTGCCGGCCATGCCGCAGCCACCCCACCTCTCCTCGCAGCAGCGCCAGGCCGCGCTAGAGAAGGCGGCCGCCGCCCGCCGGCAGCGCGCCGAGCTCAAGGAGAAGCTGAAGATGGGCTCGATCACCCTGGCCGAGGTGCTCGAGCAGGGGGCGCGGGACGAGGTGGTGGGGAACACCAAGGTGGTCACGGTCCTGGAGTCGCTGCCCGGACTGGGCAAGGTCAAGGCTCGTCGCCTCATGGCCGCCCTCGGCATCAGCGAGGCCCGCCGCATCCAGGGGCTGGGCAAGCACCAGCGCGAGGCGCTGCTCGAGGAGTTCGACGAGCGCTGATCTTCGTCGTCTCCGGGCCCGGCGGGGTGGGCAAGGACACCATCGTCTCCCGCCTGCTCGAGCGGGAGCCCGGGCTCGAGGTCAGCCGCTCGTGGACCACCAGGCCCCAGCGGCCGGGCGAGCCCGACGACGCCTACGTCTTCGTCGACCGTGACGCCTTCGAGAAGCGGATCGAGGAGGAAGGCTTTCTGGAGTGGGTCGAGTACCTCGGCAACCTCTACGGCACACCGATGCCCGAGGACGACGACCACGACCGCGTCCTGGTCATCGAGGTCGAGGGGGCGGCCCACGTCCTCGAGCGGGTGGACGACGCCGTCATGGTGCTGGTCGTGCCCCCGTCGCCCGACGCCCTCGGTGAGCGGATGCGGGCCCGCGGCGACGACGAGGCCCATGTGGCCGAGCGGGTGGCGCGGGCCGTCCGGGAGGAGGAGGCCGGGCGCCGGCTGGCCCACCACGTGGTGGTCAACGAGGACCTGGAGCAGGCCGTGGAGGAGATGGCCCGTATAATCGGCCGCTACCGCACACCGGCTGGCACCTGACGCCGCCGGGATCGAAGGACGGGACATGACCTCACGCCGGCCGACCATGATGGACCCCCCGATCGAGGCCCTGCTGGGCAAGGTGGACTCGCGCTTCGCCCTCGTCACCGTCTCGGCCCAGCGGGGGCGACAGATCAACTCCTACTTCAACCAGCTCGGTGAGGGCCTGGGCGCCATCGTGCCCCCGCAGGTGGCCTCCGTGTCCCGCAAGCCGCTCTCCATCGCCTTGGAGGAGATCGTCTCCGACAAGATCACCTTCAGGCCCGGCGGGGAAGCCGAAGCGCTCGTCGAGTAGCGCGCCGGAGCCACATGGCGCGCCAGCACCGCGAGGGGCAGCCGCTGGCCGGGCGCCGCGTGGTCCTGGGCGTGTGCGGGGGCATCGCCGCCTACAAGGCGGCGGACGTGTGTCGCCGCCTGGTCGACGCCGGCGCCCTCGTGTCCCCGGTCATGACCGCAGACGCCACCCGCTTCCTGGGAGAGGTCACCCTCTCGGCCCTGGCCACCGAGCCGGTGCGCACGTCGCTGTGGGCCGGTGACGACCCGGTGCCCCACACCCGCCTGGGGCGGTGGGCCGAGGTGGTGGTGGTGGCCCCGGCCACGGCCCGGCTGCTGGCGGCCTACGCGGCCGGGCTCTCGGACGACCTGCTCACGGCCACGCTGCTGGCCACCCGCGCCCCCGTGGTGCTCTGCCCGGCCATGCACACCGAGATGTGGGAGCATCCCGCCGTGCGGGACAACACGGCCCTGCTGCGCCGCCGCGGGGTGCACGTGGTCGAGCCCGAGGTGGGGGCCCTGGCCGGCGGGGACGTGGGAGCGGGGCGCCTGCCCGACCCGGGCCGGATCGTGTCGGTGGTGGAGGAAGTGCTGTCGGCCGCCCAAGACCTTCAGGGCCTTCGCGTCCTGGTCACCGCTGGAGGCACCAGGGAGCCCCTCGACCCGGTGCGCTTCCTGGGGAACCGCTCGTCCGGCAAGCAGGGCCACGCCCTGGCCGCGGAGGCGGCGGCCCGAGGCGCCCAGGTCACCCTGGTCACGGCGTCCGACCTCGCCGCCCCCCCGGGCGTCGAGGTCGTGCCCGTGGAGACGGCGGCCGAGATGGAGGAGGCGGTGCTGTCGCTCGGGCCTGAGTCCGACGCCGTGATCATGGCCGCCGCCGTGGCCGACTTCCGGCCCAAGGCGCCCGCCACCTACAAGCTGAGGCGCTCGGAGGGCGTCCCCGACGTCCTGCTCGAGGCCACGCCCGACATCCTCGCCGCCTTGGGACGGCGGAAGCGGCCCGGTCAGGTGCTGGTGGGCTTCGCCGCCGAGACCGGCGACGGGCGCCAGGAGGCACTGGCCAAGCTGCGCCGGAAGGGGCTGGACCTGGTCGTGGTGAACGACGTGTTGGCTCCGGGCGCCGGATTCGGGCACGATACGAACGCCGTGCTCCTCCTCGGGGCCGACGGAAGCGAGCACGCCGTGCCCCTCGCCGACAAGCGGGAGGTGGCGCGGGTGGTGGTCGACCACCTGGTCGAGATCAAAAGGAGACAACCTTGAGCAGCCGCTCCCCGTTCACCTCGGAATCGGTCACCGAGGGCCATCCCGACAAGATGGCCGACCAGATCTCCGACGCCATCCTCGACGCCATCCTCCGGGAGGACCCCACCGGTCGGGTGGCGTGCGAGACGCTGCTCACCACCGGCCTGGTGGTGGTGGCGGGCGAGATCAGCACCGAGGCCTACATCGACATCCCGCGGCTGGTGCGCAGCACGGTCTGCGGCATCGGCTACGACCGCGAGTCGTACGGCTTCGACGGCAACACCTGCGGCGTCATCGTCTCCATCGACGAGCAGTCACCCGACATCGCACAGGGCGTGGACGCCGCCCTGGAGAACCGCACCGGGGTCACCGAGGAGGAGGAGCTGGACAACCAGGGCGCCGGCGACCAGGGGATGATGTTCGGCTACGCCTGCGACGAGACAGAAGACCTCATGCCGCTGCCCATCTGGTTGGCGCACCGGCTGGCCCAGCGCCTGTCCGAGGTGCGCCGGGCCGGCGTACTGCCCTATCTCCGGCCCGACGGCAAGACGCAGGTCACCTTCGTGTACGAGGACGGGCAGCCCGTCGCCCTCGACACCGTGCTCATCTCGACTCAGCACCAGCCCGGCCTCGACCTCGAGACCCTGCTCAAGCCCGACCTGGTGGAGCACGTGATCCACCCCATGCTCCCGCCCCAGTTCGCAGACGACACCTATCGGGTGCTGGCCAACCCCACCGGTCGCTTCGAGCTGGGCGGGCCTCACGCCGACACCGGACTGACCGGGCGCAAGATCATCGTCGACACCTACGGGGGCGCCGCTCGCCACGGCGGAGGCGCCTTCTCCGGCAAGGACCCCACCAAGGTGGACCGGTCCGGCGCCTACGCCGCCCGGTGGGCGGCCAAGCACGTGGTGGCGGCGGGCGCCGCCCGGCGCTGCGAGATCCAGGTGGCCTACGCCATCGGCGTGGCCCGTCCCGTATCGGTGATGGTGGAGACCTTCGGCACCGAGGAGGTGGCTCCCGCAAGGATCGCCGCCGCCATCGGCGAGGTCTTCGACCTGCGGCCGGCGGCCATCGTGCGGGACCTCAAGCTGCGCCGGCCCATCTACCAGCGCACCGCGGCGTACGGGCACTTCGGGCGCTCCGACAAGGAGTTCACCTGGGAGAGCCTGTCGCGCCTGGACGAGCTCAAGCGGGCGCTGGCCGGCTGAGCCCGGCCCGCCCGGGGGGCGGGGCCCGTGTGGTGCGGGTACTGCCCGACGTGGCGGCCATAGACCGGGCCTTCGACTACCTGGTCCCCGCCCACCTGGGCGACCAGGTCGGGGTGGGCACCATCGTGAGGGTGGCCCTGCACGGCCGCCGGGTCCGAGGATGGGTGGTCGACGACGAGGTGGAGCCCCCCGAGGGCGTCGACCTACGGCCCCTGGCCAGGGTGACGGGAGCTGGCCCCCCGCCCGAGGTGGTGGACCTGACGGCATGGGCGGCGTGGCGGTGGGCGGGGCCCCGCTCCGCGTTCCTGCGCGCCGCGTCTCCGCGGCGGCGGGTCCTCGGGCCGGGTCCTGTCCCTCAGGGGCCCTCCCAGGCGGGGGCCCCAGCCCCGCCTGGGCCCCGCCCTACGGGCCACCCGGCCCGGCCAACCGGCGGCGGCCTGCCAGCGGGCGCCGACGCCGACGAGGCCCTTGTGGAAGAGGCGTTCGCCCTGGGGCG
>JALYHE010000128.1 GCA_030776705.1 Actinomycetota bacterium
AGCTCGAGCTGCTCGGCCGCCGCGGCCCTGAAGGTGTCGGCCGCGGCCATGACCACGGTGCGCCCGGCCGCTGCCTCCCGGAGCCCCACCTTGCCGATGGTGGTGGTCTTGCCCACGCCGTTGACGCCTACGAACAGCCACACGTTGGGGGCCCCAGGCTCGAAGCGCAGGCTCCGGTCCGCCTGGGCCAGCTTCTTGACCAGGTCTTCCTTCAAGGCATGCACCAGAGCGGTCGGTGAGGTGATGCCCTCGGACCTGACCCGGGACCGCAGGTCGTCGAGGAGCGCCGAGGTGAGGCCCACGCCCACGTCGGCGCGGATGAGGGCCTCCTCTAGCTCGTCCCAGGTCTCGTCGTCGATGCCCGAACGGGAGAGGACTGAAGAGAGGTAGCCGGCGAAGAGCGTCCGGGCCTTGCTCAGCCGGTCGCGGAAGCGGGGCTTGACCGGCGGCGGCGGGGCGACAGGCTCGACCTCGACCTCCACCTCGACCGGCTCGGGCTCGACCTCGACCGGCTCGGGCTCCGCCACCAGCGGCTCTGGTGGCGCCTCCACCGCCTCGGCAGGCGCCTCGATGGCCTCGGGGGGGGCCTCCGGGGGGGCCTCCGGGCGGGCCTCGAGCTCGGGGCGCCGGCGGCGGAGCCCCACGGCGAGGCCGACGGCCATGGCCGCCATGACCGCCGCGACCAGGATGATTGCGAGGACCAGCTCCATGGCGGGGGGAGCCTACCGGGGCGCACCTCCGGCCCCCGCCGGGGCGCGGTCGGGGGCGCGCTCGCTGACCACCCGGGACGAGCCGCCGGGCTGCATGGTGACGCCGTAGAGGCAGTCGGCCGCCTCCATGGTGCGCTTCTGGTGGCTGACCAGCACCAGCTGGGCCTCCTCTCGGAACTCGCTCACCAGCTCGAGGAAGCGGTTGAGGTTGACGTCGTCGAGCGCCGCCTCCACCTCGTCGAGCAGGTAGAAGGGCGACGGGCGGCTGCGGAAGACGGCGAAGAGGAACGCCAGCGCCGTCAGCGAGCGCTCGCCTCCCGACAACAGGGAGAGCTTGCCCACCCTCTTGCCCGAGGGCCGGGCCTCGACCTCGATGCCCGTGCCCAGGAGGTCGTCGGGGTCGCTGAGGCGCAGCTGGGCCGTGCCACCAGGGAAGAGGGAGGCGAAGAGCTTGGCGAAGTTCTCCGACACGTCGCCGAAGGCGGCCGCGAACACCTCGGAGATCTCCGAGTCGATGGCCCGGATGACCTTGCCCAGCTCCTGCCGGGCCGACTTCACGTCGGCTAGCTGCCCCTCGAGGAAGCCGTGCCGCTCCTCGAGGGCCTGGTGGTCGGCCAGGGCCAGGGCGTTCACGGGACCCAGGCCCCGCAGCTCGTCCTCCACCCGGGAGAGGCGCTCGTCCGGGCCGGTCCCCTCCGGCAGGTGGGGGCAGGTCGCCTCCAGGGCCTGCTCGGGGCCACAGTCGAGCTCCCGTCGGAGGGCGTCGGCCGTGGCTTCCGCCCGTAGGCGGAGCCCCGCCTCCTCGAGGTCCACCTCCCGGACCCGCTGTCGCAACGCCTCCAGCCGCTCCGCCATGGCCGACCGCTCCCGGCGCAGCCCGGCCAGGTGCTCGGCCGCGGCCCGGGCCGCCGCGGCCCGGGCCCGGCGTCGCTCGTGGAGCTCCTCCAGCCGGGACTCGATCAACGAGAGCCGGTCCGCCACGAGGGCCGCCAGCCGACCGATGATGGCGGCCATCCCCTCGAGCCCTCCCCGGCTTCGGTCGGCCGCCTGGCGCCGCTCGACCTCCTCGTGGAGCCGGGCCTCCACCTCCTCCAGTCGCCGGGCGAGGAGCCCCCGTCGCTCCTCGAGGGCCGCGGCCCGCACCTCGAGGTCGGTACGCAGGGCCGAGAGGGCCGCGGCCCGCTCGTCGAGTTGGCGTCGGGCCGACTGGCGGGCCAGTCCCCGCTCGGCGCTGGCTTCCTCCTCCGCCTCCAGGGCGGGTAGGACCGCGGCCAGGTCGGCGATGCGAGCTTCTTCGGCCGCCACCCGCTCGGCCAGCCCCTCGGTGTGGGCCCTCGAGCTGTTGTGCTCGGTGGCCAGCGAGCCTCGCTCGGCCTCGAGCTTGTCCCGGGCGCCGGAAAGCTCGGCCAAGCGGCCCTCGTGGACCTCCACTTCGCTCCGCAGGGCGGCGGTGGCGGCGCTGACCTCGGCGACCTCGGACCGGGCCGCTCGGAGCCGCTCGGTGACGGCGGCCAGCACCTCTTCGGCCTCTCCGGCCCGGGAGAGGGCCTCGTCGAGGGCGGCCTTGGTGCGCAAGATGGACGGCCCCAGCCGCCACCCCCGAGCCGAGAACCGGTCGCCCTCGGGGGTCACCGCCACCAGGTCCGGGTGGGCCAGGACCAGCTCGACGCCCTCCTCCCACCCGGCCACGGTCACCACCGGTGCCAGAAGGGCGTCGACAAGTCCTTCCACGGTCTCGGCGCGGGTCCGCACGTGGCGGCGCAGCTCGCCGGGGCCACCTTGGCCGGTGACCCTTCCCGATGCTGGTGACGGACGTGGCGGCGCTGCTCCTTCGGCAGGCAGCAGCGTGGCCGCCAGGCCGTCGCGACGGGCCTGTTC
>JALYHE010000129.1 GCA_030776705.1 Actinomycetota bacterium
GTGATGAACAGGCTGCACGGCCCGGGGGGCCGGGGCGGCGACGAGAGCCGGCAGTACGGGTCGATCAGGAAGTCGAGGATGCGGTCGTAGGCCGCGAAGGCCACCACCGCGCACGCCGCCAGCGCCACCAGGGACACCACCAGGCGCCGGCGCAGCTCGCTGAGATGCTCCACGACCGACATGGCCGAGTCGGCCTGTCGGCGCCGGCGGCGGGGACCGAGCCTTCGAAGCTTTAGGGCGATGTCGGGCACCTAGGAGGGACGGCTCGCGCCGTCGCCGCCGTCCTGGGGCGGCGCCACCGCCTCCGTGCCGGAGGCGCCGGCCGGCGCTCCTCGGGGCGACGGCGGGTACGAGGGCGTGGGCTCGACGGGCTCGGAGAACGCCTCGCGGATCTCTTCCTGGAATCCCGAGGTGTAGCGGCGGAGCTCGCCGATGGCCCTGCCCACGGAGCGAGCGGCGTCGGGCAGGCGGTTGGGGCCCAGCACGAGGAGGGCGACCACCAGCACCACCAGTATCTCGGCAGGACCGATGCTGCCCACGCCGAGAGTCTAGGTTCGCCTCAGCTCTTCCATGGAGGCACGAAGCTGGCGGCCGGCGGTGCGGACCTCCACCAGCGCAGGTCGCAGGGCGCCCAGCTCTCGGAGCTGGCGCCCGAGGTTGCCGGCCTCCTCGGCGGCTCGCAGGACCAGGATGGCGACGGGCACCAAGCCGGCCGCCACCACCAGGAGGGGCAGGATCCAGAGGCTCATGACTGCTGGCCCAGCCTAGGGCTCAGGGCTGGTCCTGGGGGCCGGCGGGCTCCAGATGGTGGCCGCCGGGGCCGCCCATGCGGCCCAGCTCGTCGATCCAGTCGTCGCGCTGGAGCCCGAAGTGGAAGTCGAGCAGGTCGTCGTAGCCGATGGGAGGGCCCTGGCGCTCCTCGGTCAGCTCGGCCGGCAGCTGCCACACCGACAGGCTCACGCCCGACGCCACCAGCACATCGACGACGTTGGGCTCGGCCGGCTTGGAGACGGCGAGCTCGCAGGTGGGGCAGCGGAAGACGTACGACCCCTCGCTCGTCGACGAGCACATCAGGACCTGCACCTCGGCGGTGCTCAGCTCGACGTCACCGCATGTGGGACAGCTTGCCCGGATCCACGCCATGGAGACTCCCTTCCTCCCCAATAGCATCGGCATCCGACGCCCCCGAACTTGAGCGCTTCTGCCCCGTGCACCACCTCACGTCGCTGATCCGACCGCCCATCGCATTCGCCCACCGCGGGGCTAGTGCCCATGCCCCCGAGAACACCCTCGACGCCTTCCGCCTGGGCCTGGAGATGGGGGCCACCGGGCTGGAGAGCGACGTGTGGCTCAGCGCCGACGGCGTGCCCGTGCTCGACCACGAGGGTGCCCTCCGCTCCGGCCTTCGCCGCCGTCCCTTCTCCGAGCTGGCCCGGCGAGACCTCCCGTCTCGCGTGCTGGCCCTGGAGGACCTGTACGCCGCGGTGGGGAGCGACTTCCACCTCTCGCTGGACCTCAAGGACCCCGCCGCCGCCGAGCGGGTGGTGGCCGTGGCAGGGGGTGCCGGCGACGCCCTAGGGCGGCTCTGGCTGTGCCACGGTGACTGGCGCCGGCTCGCCGGCTGGCGGGGCCTCTCCCCCGAGGTCCACCTCGTCGACTCCACCCGGCTGCGGCGGGTCAAGGAGGGGCCGGAGCGGCGGGCCGCAGCGCTGTCGGCAGCCGGTATCGACGCCGTCAACCTGCACCACACGGAGTGGAGCGGCGGGCTGACCACCCTCTTCCACCGCTTCGGCCTCTTCGCCTTCGGGTGGGACTGTCAGCACGAGCGGGTGCTGGAGGCGGTCGTGGCCATGGGCATCGACGGGGTGTACTCCGACCACGTGGACCGGATGGCGGCCGTCATGAGGCACGCCTTCGGGCCGGCCTTCGGGCCGGCCTCCGGGTCAGAGGAGCCGGATGGAGCTCACCGGCCAGACCCGGATGAAGGCACGGCCGACGATCTCTGACTCCGCGATGGTCCCGAAGGTGCGACTGTCCCGCGAGTTCGGGCGGTTGTCGCCCATGACCCATACCTGCCCGGGGGGAACCCGTTGCGGGTGGAAGTCGCCCGACGCCATCCCATTGGCAAGGTAGGGCTCGTCCAGGCGTCTGCCGTCGACGTAGACGCCGCCGTCGTGGCCTTCGACGGTCTCTCCGGGGAGCCCGATCACCCTCTTGATCAGGTCCTTGGTCCCGCCCTCGGCGGGGTCGGCGGGGCGCTCGAAGACCACGACGTCGCCGCGGTTGACGTCGTGGAGGCGATAGCTGAGCTTGTTCACGAGCACCCGGTCGCTGATCTCGAGGGTGTGCTCCATGGAGGCCGACGGGATGTAGAAGGCCTGTATCAGGAACTGCTTGATGAGGAAGGCGGCCAGCACGGCCACCACGACGATGACCGCCCACTCCCCCAGCCCACGCAGGAAGCGGCCCGCGGGCGGCTGCAGCGAGGCAGAGCGAGCCCTTAGCGCCGTACGTGAGGCGGGGGGCCGGCCTGCGGTCTCGTCGGTGTCGGGAGGCAAGGTCACGAGCCGCTCTTCACGCTAAGCGCCGTCACCGGTAGCGGGCCAGCAGGCGCTCGGCGGCCTCGGCCGCCACCTGCCCGTCGCCTTCCACCACCCGGGCGTGCGGTCCCAGGCGGAGCAGGAGGCGCTCCAGCCAGGCCCGCTCGCTGACCGGCAGCCGGACCCGCAGCCGGCCCTGCCCCAAGTCCTCCACTCCCTCGTGGGGGTACTGCTCGACCACCCAGCGGCCCTCCGCCTCGAGGTCCAGCACCACGGTGGGACCTTCCGGGCGGGGGGCGCCGGCCACGCCGGACGCGTCGCCGGGCCGGGGCTCGAAGGTCGTGTCGAGAGGAGTGGCCCGCCGCACTCGGTCCACCCGGAACACACGATCCCCGACGGCCAGATGACACCAGCCCTCGGCGTACCACTGCCCGGCGGCGTTGAACACGTGACGGGGCTCGATGACCCGGGAGGCCCACCGGTCCCTACCGTACGAGTAGTAGTCGATCTCCACCTGGCGGTGCTCCTGGCTGGCGCGCTGCAGCGTGGAGAGCACCTCTGGAGAGGCACGTCCGAGCTCCACTGCCACGGCCTCCTCGGGGTCCACGCCGAGCACCGCGGCCAGCTTGGCCAGGCCGCGGCTCAAGGGGCCGTCGGGGTCGGTACCGGGGATCGAGAGCAGGGTCGCCCCGGCCGCCACCAGGAACAGACCTTCGGCCGGGGTGAGGCGCAGTGGCCGGGCGAAGTAGTCGGCGTAGCGGATCCAGACCTGCCCCTCGTCGATGGTGACCTCGATCAGCGTGTCGGGCGTGAAGGGATGGAGCCCGCACATGAACAGCAGCTCCAGATCTCGGACCAGCTCGGCCTCGCTGCAGCCGAAGCGCTCGCAGACCTCCTCGATGCGGGACCCGTCCCGGCTGGCCACCCATGGCACGACGGCCAGAAGGCGGTGCAGGCTCTGCTCGGCGCTGCCGCGGCGCCCGGTCACGCGCGTACTCCGGCCAGCGACTCGAGCCAGCCGATGATCTCCTGCCTCAGCTCGTCCGGGGAGAGGACCTCGGCGTGACCGAGGAACCCGAGCACGAAGGAGCGGAACGCCTCCCGGTTGGAGACGGCGAGAGAGAGCACCACGGCGCCGTCGTTGCGACGCTCCCGGACCGCCTCCTCGCCCACCTGGGCCACGGCCCATTCGGCCTGGTCGGCGTCTACCAGCAGCAACGCCTCCACCTCGTCCTCGTCGCCGAGCCGCCACGGCTGCGGTGACGGCCGGGGCGCCACGGCCGGCCGCTCGAAGCCGTTCGGGTCACCCAGGACCGGCGAGGACTCCATCCGGTCGAGACGGAACCGGCGCTCCCCTCCCCTCAGGTGGTCGTGGCCGGTGAGGTACCACCGGCCGTTGGAGAAGGACAGCCAGTAGGGGTCGACGGAGCGCTCGACGCCCCGGTAGCTGAAGCGCAGCGTGCGACGCTCGCTCACGGCCGCGAACAGGGCGGGCAGGTGCTCGCCGCCGGGAAGGGCCGCCACCGGCGCCTCTCGGGCGCCGCCCTCCCCCGGGACGCCGCCCAGCTTCCACAGGGCCTCGAGCCCGCCCGCTCCCTCGAGCCGCACGGCCGTGGCCGCCAGGTGCAAGGCCGCCAGCTCGTCCGGCTCGAGGCCGGGGTCGGGCAGCTCGTACTGCTCCCTGCGGATCCGGTAGCCCTCGCCGAGCTCGGGGGCAGCCGGGTCCAAGGGCTCCACCGCGATCGGTATGCCCATGGCCCGAAGCGTCTCCTTGTCCCGCTCGAAGGCCCGCCGGGCCGCCTCCGGCGAGCCCTCGTAGCCCGGCACGCGGCGCTGGACGTCGTTGCGGGAGATGGGCCGCTCGGTGTCGAGCAAGGCGGCGACCAGGTTGATCAACCGCTCCAGGCGGGTCACGGGGGCGAGGATATCGACGCCGCCACCACACCGGCGGCAGCCGCGTAGGCGAAGAAGAGGGGGTCGTGGTGGACGTCCCGTCCCATGGTGTCCAGCCGCAGCCCATGGGCGGCGGCCAGCTCGGACACGTCGGGCACGTCGACCTCGACCACGTCGTCCTCCCACCCTGGGGGCCCCACCTGGCCGCGCGGCACGGGCAGGACGGCGGCCTCGTGGGCGTACTCGAGAGCAGTGAGGGAGTGGTGACTCAGCCCACGGTGGCGGGGGCGATGGTCGGCGCCCGAGTGGCGAAGGGCCACGACGGGGCGCCCTCCGGCCCGGCCCGCCAGGTCCACCACCGACGCCACCTCCAAGGCGCTGGTCCCGTGCTTGGTCCCCGTACCCACCACGCCCGGACCGGTGCCCACCACCACCGCATCGGCCTGGGCCGCGGCCTTGGCCACGTGCAGGGCCGAGGCCACGTTGACGGCCTCGTAGTGTCCCCCGAAGGCCTGGCCGGCCGTCACTGTGGCGTCGACCACCCCCGCCCCGCACATGGCCGCCACCACGTCCGAGAGGGCCAGCGGCAGGGCGCCGCCGTCGGTCATCACGTAGGCCAGGCGGCGCTCCGGTGCCAGGTGCTTGAAGGCGGCGGCCACGCATGGGACCTGGCTGTGCAGGGAGCAGGCCACGACCGGCATCGTCCCGAGTGACGGCGGCGGCCGGTAGCCCTCGCTCTCCTCCGCCGCCCCGGTGTCCACCTGGAGGCTGGTGTAGCGCAGCTTCATGACCCGCCCCCCGCCTGAGCTCGACCACCGACCCCTGGCCAGGTTCCAGTGAACGACGTCCGAGCCTCCGGTGCCCAGCCCCAGGTCCACGGCGGTGGTGTTGACCACCACCCGATCGCCCACCGCCACGGGCCCGATCAGCTCGGTGAGTACGTAGGCGGGACGGCCCGAGTCGAGCTCCACCCGCTGGAGGCCCTGCCTCTCGGAGCTGATGCCCGTCACGACGCGGGTCTCGAAGCTAGGCACGGGCGGGGCGAGGGCCCCGAGTGGGCCCGGTCACGCGCTCAGAGCGACGCGATGAGCTTCTCGACGCGGTCGTCACGGGCCCGGAACGGGTCCTTGCACAGCACCGTGCGCTGAGCCTGGTCGTTGAGCTTCAGGTGGACCCAGTCCACGGTGAAGTCCCGCCGGCGCTCCTTGGCCTTGCGGATGAACTCGCCCCGCAGCCGGGCCCGGGTGGTCTGCGGCGGCTGGTCCACGGCGGTGTCGATGACGTCGTCGGTGCAGACCCGCTCGACCATTCCCCTGCGCTGCATCCGGTAGAACAGGCCGCGCTGCTGGGAGACGTCGTGGTACTGCAGGTCCAGCAGCGAGACCGAGGGATGGGTGAGGGGCAGGCCTTCCCGCTCCCGGTAGGCCTCGATGAGGCGGTGCTTGATCACCCAGTCGCACTCCCGGTCGAGGGAGAGGGGGTCCTTCTCCAACCCAGTGAGGCAGTGCTCCCACATCATCAGGGCCTGCTCCTCGAGCGGGCTCAGGCCCTTCTGGGCGTGGTACTTCTGGGCCCGGGCGAGGTACTCGCTCTGGATGTCGAGGGCGCTGGCCTCACGCCCGTTGGCCAGCCGGACCCGCCGCTTGCACGTGGGGTCGTGGCTGATCTCGCGGATGGCCCGGATGGGGTTCTCCAGAGTCATGTCCCGGAGCACCACGTTCGGGTCCTCCAGCATCCGCAGCAGGATGCTGGTGGCGCCGACCTTGAGGAAGGTGGCGTACTCGCTCATGTTTGAGTCGCCCACGATCACGTGCAGCCGCCGGAAGCGCTCGGCGTCGGCGTGGGGCTCGTCGCGGGTGTTGATGATCGGGCGGCTGCGGGTGGTGGCGCTGCTCACGCCCTCCCAGATGTGCTCGGCCCGCTGGCTCATGCAGTACATGGCGCCACGGGCCGTCTGGAGCACCTTGCCGGCTCCGGCGTAGATCTGCCTCGACACGAAGAACGGGATCAGGACCTCGGCGTAGTGGCCGAAGTCGTCGCGGCGGCTGGTGAGGTAGTTCTCGTGGCAGCCGTAGGAGTTGCCGGCCGAGTCGGTGTTGTTCTTGAAGAGGTAGATCACGCCGCGGATCCCCTCCTCGCGGAGCCGCTGCTCGGCGCTCAGCAGGAGGTGCTCGAGGATCCGCTCGCCGGCCTTGTCGTGCACCACCAGGTCGTAGATGGAGTCACACTCGGGCGTGGCGTACTCGGGATGGCTGCCCACGTCGAGGTAGAGGCGGGCGCCGTTCTCGAGGAAGACGTTGCTGCTGCGACCCCAGCTCACGACCCGGCGGAAGAGGTAGCGCGCCACCTCGTCGGGGCTCAGCCGGCGCTGGCCTCGCAGGGTGCAGGTGACGCCGTACTCGTTCTCGAGGCCGAAGATGCGCCGCTCCATCCGTCCCACGGTAGCTTTCGGTGCGTGGCCCGCATGCTCCACCTGATCTCCGTGCACGACGAGTTCCACGCCCGGGTGATCGCCGCCCGCCTGGGCTCGGACGGCATCGTCACCGAGCTGCGTCCGCCTCCGGGCGGCCCCTACCCCCTGGTGGGAGAGGTGCAGGTGTACGTCGGGGAGGGCGATTTCCCGCTGGCGAGGGAGCTGCTCCTGGCTGACGCCGACGACCTCGACGCGTCCCCGCCCGACGATTCCGACGCCGCCCCCCGGCCGCCCGTCGCCAGGCCGGCCGCAATGTTCGCCCTGGCACTGGTGCTGGTGGTGGGCCTGGTCCTGCTGGCTATCAGCCGAGCAGCCTGACCAGCTCGTCGTCCTCGATGCGCCTGAAGGCCCGGCGCTCCCGCGCCCGCTCCAGGACGGCCACCTCCAGCTCGGCCGCCTCGACCGCGCCGTATTCCCCGGCCAGGGCCGACACCGCGGCCCCGAGGGCTTCCTCGAGGGGCCAGCCCTCGTCGTAGGCGCTGTCCATGTGACCCTGGATGCGCTCCGACTCCCCTCCGAGGACGCTGAAGCGGTCCTCGTCGACCACGGTCCCGTCGTAGAGGATCCGGTAGAGCTGGTCTTCTCGCCTGCCCTCGGGGGTACCCACCTCGGCCACCAGGATCTCGACCTCCAAGGGCTTGAGCTCGTGGGTGAAGACCTGGCCGATCAGCTGGGCGTAGGCGTTGGCCAGGGACCGGGCGTCGACGTCCTCGCGGCTGTAGGCGTAGCCCTTGGCGTCGGCGTGGCGGACCCCGGCGACGCGCAGCTGGTCGAACTCGCTGTACTTGCCGGCACCGGCGAAGGCGATGCGGTCGTAGATCTCGCTGATCTTGTGCAGCGTGTGCGAGGGGTTGTGGGCGGCCAGGAGGATGCCGTCGGCGTACAGGACCGCCATGAGCGAGCGGCCACGGGCGATGCCCTTCCGGGCGTAGTCGGCCTTGTCCTTCATGAGCTGCTCGGGGGCCACGTAGAAGGGCATGCTCACTGGGCCACCATCCCCCGTTTGGTCAAGGCTTCTGCCCCTCGGCCATGCGGCGGGCGATCAGGGCGTCGAAGCGGGCAGCCACGTCGGCCTCGGGGACTCGCTCGAAGCCGGCGCTGGTGACGGTGGCGATCACCGGGTAGATGCCCCGGACGGCGTCGGGCCCGCCCGTGGCCGTGTCCTCTTCGGCCGCCTCGTAGAGGCTCTGGATGGCCAACTCGAGGGTGGCCTCCCGGTCCATGCCGTCCTTGTAGCCGAGCTTGACGGTGGTGCGGGCGTCCCGCCCACCGGAGCCGTCGGCGTGGTAGTCCGTCTCCTCGTAGCGCCCGCCCGTGAGGTCGTAGGCGAAGAGCCGGCCCGTCCCCCGGCGCAGGTCGTACCCACCGAAGATGGGCAGCACGGGAAGGCCCTGCATGGCCATGGGCATGTTCTGGCGGACCATCTGGGCCAGCTGGTTGGCCTTGCTCTCGAGGCTCAGGGCCGAGCCCTCGACCTTCTCGTAGTGCTCCAGCTGGAGCTGGAACAGCTTGACGATCTCCATGGCCGGGCCGGCGGCACCGGCGATGGCCACCCCCGAGTGCCGGTCGGCCGGGTAGACCTTGTCCATGCTGCGGTGGGCGATGGTGGAGCCGGCCGTGGCCCGCCGGTCACCGGCCATGACCACCCCGTCGGCGTAGCGGATGGCCACGATGGTGGTGCCGTGGACGACCAGGGAGTGGTCGACCTCGAAGTGGCGGGGCTCGCCGTGCAGGCGGCGCATCAACCCGGTGAAGCTCGGGCCCGGGTCGTCGCCGGGTGGGAACGTCGGAAGGGTCATGTGCCGCCGCAGGCTAGTGGGCGGGGCTCGCGCGCAGTTCCGCTACTGGCCGCCCTTCTGCACGTACGACCGGACGAAGTCCTCGGCGTTGTCCTCGAGCACCTCGTCGATCTCGTCCAGGAGCTCGTCGAGCTCGGCCTTGATCCTCTCCCCCTCCTCGGAGGGGGCGGGAACGGCTTCGTCGACCTCCGCTTCCTCGCGGGTCGACGCCGGCTTCCTCTTTCGCTCACGCTCTGCCATCTGGGTCAACTGCCTCCTAGGAGCCCAACTGCTCCAACAGCTCGGCCGGGCCTGAACACCGTTCCAACAAGCTATCGACCATGGCAGCCGTACCCCTGAGGGGCTCCATCATGGGCACCCTCCGCAGGGGGTCGGTGCCGAGGTCGAACACCAACGAGTCCCAGTTGGCCGCCGATATGGCCGAAGCCCAGCGCTGCAGGCAGCGCCCCCTGAAGTAGGCCCGGGTGTCGGCGGGGGGCTCGGTGACGGCCTCCAGGACCGATTCCTCGGACACCAGCCGCTCCATGGGCAGCCTGGCGAAGAGGGACCGGTCGGGTCGCACGTCGTGGTACTGCAGGTCCATTGCTGCAACCTTCGGGTCGGACCAGGCCAGGCCATGACGGTGGCGGTAGGCGTCGATCATGCGGTACTTGGCCACCCAGTCGAGCTGGTCGGCCAGGCCCATGGGGTCGGTCTCCAGCCCGGTGAGCACCGCCTCCCAACGGCGCAGGGCCTCGGTCCCCACCTCCTCCCCCACCACGGTCAGCCCTCGCTCCTCGGCGTACTTGCGGGCCAGGTCGAGGTACTCCCATTGCACGTCGAGGGCGGTGGCCGTGCGACCGTCGGAGAGCTCGAGGGGCTCGTCCAGGTCGAGGTCCCACGACACCCGACGCATGGCCTGCACGGGCGTGGCCAGGGAGAAGTCACGCTCGCCGAACCAATCGTCCTCGATCATGGCCAGCACGACGGCCGTCACGCCCACCTTCAAGAACGTGGACACCTCGGCCAGGTTGGCGTCGCCCACGATGACGTGGAGGCGACGGTACTTCTGGGCGTCGGCGTGGGGCTCGTCGCGTGTGTTGACGATGGGTCGCTTGAGCGTCGTCTCGAGGCCCACCTCCTCCTCGAAGAAGTCGGCCCGCTGAGTGAGCTGGTAGCCGATACGGTCGCCGCCGTCACCCGCCACCTCGGTCCCCACCTTGCCCGCCCCGGTGAAGATCTGACGGGTGACGAAGTGGGGCATGACGTGGTGCACGATCCGCGGGAAGGGCACCTGGCGGTCCATCAGGTAGTTCTCGTGGCAGCCGTAGGAGTTGCCCTTGCGGTCGGAGTTGTTCTTGTAGACCACGATGCCCTGGCCGGTGGGCAGGACCCGGGCCGCGGCCTCCATGGAGCGGGCCAGGATCCGCTCCCCCGCCTTGTCGTACAGGACGCACTGGAGGGCGTCCGAGCACTCGGGCGTGGAGAACTCGGGGTGGGCATGGTCGACGTAGTAACGGGCACCGTTGGTGAGGACGGCGTTCACCAGGTGGGTCTCCACCTCGGGAGGCATGGATCCCTCCCGCGCAAACCCGCGCGCGTCGTTGCCCGGCGACTCGTCCTCGAAGTCCCAGCCCACCCTGCGCTGCAGCTCGTTGACGTAGGCGTTGATGAGGACGGAGGAGGCGGCGATGGGGTTGGAGTCCCCCGACCCTCTGAGGAGGATGCCGTACTCGGTCTCGATGCCGCAGACCTTGGGAATGGCCACGGATCGACCCTAGCCCTCGGTGGGCGAGGCGGGAACCATCTCGCCGTGGCTCAGAGGTAGTGCCCCGTGCCCACCCGCTCGATGGCCCGGCCCCCGACGGGCTCCCCGGACTCCTCGGACTGGAGCACTCGCAGGAACACGATGCGCTCGCCCTTCTTGCCCGAGATCTTCGCCCAGTCGTCGGGGTTGGTGGAGTTGGGCAGGTCCTCGTGCTCCTTGAACTCCTGGCGGATGGAGGCCAGGAGGTCCTCGCTGCGGATGCCCTGGCCCTCGCCCGCTATCTGGCGCTTGATGGCGAGCTTCTTGGACCGCCGCACGATGTTCTCGATCATGGCTCCCGACGCGAAGTGCTTGAAGTACATGATCTCCCTGTCGCCGTTCTGGTAGGTGACCTCGATGAAGCGGTTGTCCTCCTCCTCGCGGTACATCTCCTCCACCGTGCGCTCGATCATTACCCGCACCGCCTTGTCGGGGTCGCCGCCGCCGAGCGTCTCCACCTCGTCGGGGTCGATCGGCAGGTCCGGGGTGAGGTACCGGGCGAAGATCTGGCCCGCGGCCCGCTCGTCGGGCCGCTCGATCTTGATCTTCACGTCGAGGCGGCCGGGACGCAGGATGGCGGGGTCGATCAGGTCCTCGCGGTTGGAGGCGCCGATCACGATGACGTTCTTCAGCGCCTCCACGCCGTCGATCTCGGCCAGCAGCTGCGGCACGACCGTGGACTCCATGTCGGAGGAGATACCGCTCCCGCGGGTGCGGAACAGGGAGTCCATCTCGTCGAAGAACACGATGACGGGCATGCCCTCCTCGGACTTCTCGCGGGCCCTCTGGAAGACCAGCCGGATCTGGCGCTCGGTCTCGCCCACGTACTTGTTCAGCAGCTCGGGGCCCTTGATGTTCAAGAAGTAGCTCCGGGCCCTGGTGTCGCCGGTGACCTCGGCCACCTTCTTGGCCAGCGAGTTGGCGACGGCCTTGGCGATCAGCGTCTTGCCGCAGCCCGGCGGCCCGTACAGGAGGATGCCCTTGGGGGCGGGCAGCTTGTGCTCGACGAAGAGCTCCCGGTGGACGAACGGCAGCTCGACGGCGTCGGTGATGGCCTCGATCTGCTCGTCCAGGCCACCGACGTCGTCGTAGGAGATGTCCGGC
>JALYHE010000130.1 GCA_030776705.1 Actinomycetota bacterium
GTGCTCCGCTGTTCTTAGTCGTCGTGCCGGCGATCAATGGACCTACAGAGCGATAGGTGAGTGACTGGCTCAACGAAGTTGTTCCCGCCAGCGGGTCACCGTCTGTCGCGGTAGGAGTCTTGATGACTCGCTGTTTTCCGACCCCCGAGGGCCTTGTGCCGTGAGCCAGATCTGCCGCTCGGAGTTGGCGGCTTTGACCTAGGGAAGCGGGTGGCGGGACCGGACGAACAGCCAGAGGGGGACGCCAACCGGCCAGAGCAAGAAGACGAGGACGCCATACGGCCAACCCCTCAATCCTCGGCGGTCCATGTCACGGGCAACCATCGTCGCTGCGACGACCCAGCTCGCCAGGACGAGAACGCCTACTGCGACCCGGCCCAGCGCGCCTCCCCGCTCATTGAAGAAGACTTCCACACCGCGCCAGAGCTGCCGTGCTGGCGCCCGCACGTGCGTCCGGCCGTGAACGCTGGAGCCCTCGACCGCGGCATCCTTGAGCGATGGACCGGGAAGAGGAGCGACGGCTTACCAAGCGCGCCGCTGGTGGGGATTCAAGGGCACAGGAGCTACTCGTCGAGTCACAGCGGCCTGGCTCAAAGGATGGCTGAGCGGAGAGGCGGCAATGCGGCGGACGTGGAGGCCGCGCTAGCCATGCTGCGGCAGAAGATGCAGGGCTTCGACCCAGACAAGGGCTATCGGTTCTCGAGCTGGTCGACGTGGTGGATACAGCTCTCGCTGTCCCGCGGGCGCCAGTGGCGAGACAGCGGTAGTGAGGCGATTGTTCGCGCCAGATCTGCCGATAGGAGCGTCGGCTAGAGGCGACTGTGGCCGTCCAAGCTTCATCCCAGGCGGGGACCATGCGGTGCCACTCTCGGCATTGGTCCCTGCGAGCGGTAGGCTCCGGCGGACGGACGGCTTCGACGGGAATCGCAGGGACGCCGCACAATGCGGGGACGTGATCAAGATGCTAGCCAAGGCGCAGATTCTCCAAGACCTCAGCATCGGGAGTCGAGTCGCCGAGGACGAGGTTGATCAATTGAGTCGCTACTTCGTCGAGACAGATCAGTGGCGGCGAATCCTCGCCGGTAAAGTCGACGTCGTGTTCGGACCGAAGGGAGCAGGCAAAAGCGCCATCTACACCTCATTGGTGAGCCGCGTCAACGACCTGTTCGACCGTGGCATTGTGATCGTCGCGGGCGAGAATCCCAGGGGCACCCCCGCCTTTGTCGACATCGTGGCGGAGCCTCCTACCTCTGAGGCTGAGTTTGTCGGTCTTTGGAAGTTTTACCTTTTGGGACTCCTCAACCAAGTATTCGAGGACTGGGGCATTGCCGGAGGCGAGGCACGAAGAGTCCGGGAAGAGCTCGCCGCTGCCGGGCTGGCACCAGCACCTGGTGGACTGCGAGGGCTGGTAGGGCGTGTTCAGGAGTACGTCAGACGGCTATTCAATCCTGAGTCCATCGAGACTGGGCTTAAAGTCGACGCGGCTGGCAACCCCGTGGGGATCACCGCCAAGATCACATTGCGCGAGCCGTCGGCGGCGGAGCGTGCCGAAGGGTTCGTTTCCGTCGACGAGTTGATCGGCGTCTGCGCAGGCGTCCTAGAAGAGGAAGACTTCCGAGTGTGGCTCGTCTTCGACCGTCTTGATGTTGCTTTCGCAGAGAGCCGGCAGCTGGAGGCCAACGCTCTCCGGGCTCTCTTCAAGGTCTACCTAGACCTCCTTTCCACCGACGCTATTCGGCTCAAGATTTTCCTCCGGAGTGATATTTGGCGGGCCGTGACCGAGGGAGGCTTCAGGGAGGCGAGCCACGTAACCCGCGAACTGACCATCGAGTGGCCTGGGGCCTCCTTGCTTAATCTCGTCGTGCGCCGGCTCCTGCAGAATGAGCTTTTGGTCGAGCGGTACGAAGTCAAGCCTGACGATGTACTCCAAGACGCGGCGGCGCAACGCGAGTTCTTCGACCGATTGGTGCCAGAACAGATAGATTCAGGCCGCAACCCGAGGACGTTCGAATGGATGCTTGGCCGGGTCGCTGATGGCACTAAGCAAGCGGCTCCACGGGAGCTGATCCATCTGCTGGACCAAACGAGAAAGGTGCAGCTGGCAATGCTCGAGCGCGGCGAACCGGAGCCAGACGGAGAGATTCTGTTTTCACGCCAAGCGTTTCGAGAGGCTCTACCTGAGGTTTCACGCGTCAGACTTGAAAAGACCGTGTATGCTGAGTACCCGAACCTACGCGAGCAGCTCGCTGCGCTCCAAGGCGAGAAAACCAACCAAAGCCTTCGTTCCCTGGCGACCGTATGGGCATTGAGTGAGGAAGATGCTCGGCTGATTGCAGAGGAACTCGTCGAAGTCGGGTTTTTCGAGCGTCGTGGGGAAAAGGGCAAACCGTCTTACTGGGTGCCCTTCCTCTACCGGTCGGCCCTTGACATGGTTCAAGGTTCGGCCGAGCCAGACATGGCCGAACAGGAGTAGCGTTTCCCCGACCCCACGCTCTCCGGTGCCTGCCGCCGCAAGCACTTACTACAAGAGTCGTGTCGTGCCAGATCTGCCGCTCGGCGCCGGTTGGTTGGTGTTCGAAGTGGCACGAACGCTCTGCGCGAACCTGGGTGGCATGCTCGATGAGTACGGGTGGGCAACCGAGGTTGGGATCGAGCCGATCGACTGGCAGCACCATGGTAGGGAGTGGCAGTCACGCCTGCACCAGTGCCTCGACGAGACGGGCCTCCTTCAACGCGAAGGCAGCAGGTTCGACGAGACGACGAAACCATTCCTTCAGATTCGGGCGAGGCAGGGGGATGAGTCCTGCCATGCGCATCTTCTTGTGGCACCTCTGCCTGAAGGCGGGGCAGTGACGATCGTTGCTGCGCCAGAAGAACCCGATCAGGTCGTTATCGACGCTTGGGTAACGGCTGTGAGATGTGCAACTGCTCGACTGGGAGCACCCGCTGAGAACTACCGCTGGTCAGCGATAGTCGGTCATCCACCGGTGCGCATTAGTGGGGTCGGAGTGGTCCTCGCGAGTGAGTCGAGAGTCGGTCCCTTTACGCTGCGAAGCTCGGATCAAGAGCTATTGGAGGCAGGTCCGATGGCGCTGCCATCCCTCTCTGGTTGGGCGATGTTTCGGTCCTGGCCGATCATCGTTGAGGGCGTGCACGTGGGCTACAACTGGACGGCGGCCAGTGCCGCCGTAGCTCTTGACCTTCACCGACTGTGCGGCTTGCTGTCTCTCCTCTTCGAGGAGTGCTTCGTTATTCGAGAGGCACCAGCACCGCTCGACTGGGGCATCCGTCGAGTTCCTTCGAGCCTGCCCTGGCAACAATGGGACCGCTACGACGAGACGTCCGTCGATCGCCCCACCGGACAGGAGCTGCCGGGGTGGACAGAGGAGGCCTGGAGCAGACTGGTCAATTCGCCGCCTCTGCTGGATGCGGTAGCCGCACACCACGAAGGCCTAAGGGCTCGAGTCGAGCACCCGTCGCTCGCTCTTGTGGCGTTCATTGCCTCGATCGAAGCCGTGGCGAACATGCTCTTCTCTGAGACCCGCTGTCCCACATGTCAGGCGCACCGGTTTGTCACTCGGCGCTTCAGGGCAACAGTGCGCTTGGTCGCAACAGAGGAAGAAGCAGCAGTTCTCGGTCGTGCGTATCAGCGGAGATCCATGACCGTTCATCGGGGTACGCTGCACGGCTCCGAGGCCACCGCAGGAGCCCTTCCGGAGCCCGACCCCTGGTCAAGCGACCCTGTTTGGGAGTTCGAATGGGGGGTTCTCGAAGCGATGCGACGCGCTAGTCAGCATTTGCTAGTCGAGGGATTGACCGGCAATCTGCCGCCCAAGGGCTCGCTAGCAGAGCCCTGGTCACAGGGCGCATAACTGCCGATCCGCGCCACTCGCTCGGCGTCCGGGAAGAAGGGGCTGAGCATGCCACGCCCTGTCGGGCGAGGCCGATCCGATTGTGGGGGCGGCCGGCTGACCGTCGGCGTCAAGGGCGCTGCGCGTCCCCTCGGGACCAGCCTCTGGCTCGGCCCTTGACCCCGACTCCTCCGGCGTTGTCGACGCCCTCTCCGATCCCGCGAGAATCCCGCGGCGTCGCGGGATTGTACGGTCACTGAGGGTCCATGCTGGTCACAAAGAAGGCGCTGTGACCTGGGCCTTCGCGTAATCGGGCAGGTCACGCAAAGTGCCGACATCGAGTTAGGAAACCGACGCTCTATCCTCTGAGCTACGGGGGCCGAGGCTGACTCGTTCCGCTTCCGTCATGGGCCGCTGACTGCCGAGTCGACAGCACCAGGTTGTCAAGGGCGTCCGCCGCCCGTTCCCCTGCATCGTAGGGCCCACGGCCGCAGGTGGCGGCTACGGTCCAGCACGGAACGACGTGGGCTCCTCCGACGACCGACCGTACGCCGCGCTGGCGGAGACACACACGGCGGTCATCGTCTTCCTTGCCGATCGCGCCTACAAGGTGAAGAAGCCGGTCTCTCTGGGCTTCCTGGACTTCTCCACCCGCGAGGCCAGGCAGGCGGTGTGCCACCGGGAGGTAGAGCTGAACCGCCGTCTGGCCCCGGACGTGTACTTCGGCGTGGCCGACGTGGTCGGGCCCGACGGCGAGATCTGCGAGCACCTCGTGGTCATGCGCCGCATGCCCGAGGACCGTCGCCTCTCGGCTCTGGTCACCTCGGGCCAGGACGTCAGCGGCGAGCTGCGCCGGATCGCCCGAGTGCTGGCCTCCTTCCACTCCGCGGCCGATACGTCGCCCGCCATCTCCGAAGCCGCCACCCGGGACGCGGCCCGGCGCAACTGGGACGACAACTTCGAGCAGCTCACCCCGTTCCTGGGCGAGGTCCTGGATCCGGAGGCGTGCGGAGAGGTCGAGCGGCTGGCCCACCGCTACCTGGACGGACGCGCTCCGCTCTTCCAGCGCCGGATCGACAAGGGCCACGTGCGCGACGGCCACGGTGACCTCCTGGCCGACGATGTCTTCTGCCTCGACGACGGGCCCCGCATCATCGACTGCATCGAGTTCGACGACCGGCTGCGCCACGGGGACGTGCTGGCCGACGTGGCCTTCCTGGCCATGGACCTCGAGCGACTGGGCACTCCGGAGCTGGCTGAGCGCTTCCTGGCGTCGTACCGGCAGGCGTCCGGGGAGCGATGGCCGGCGTCGCTCGCCGAGCACTACGTGGCCTACCGGGCCCATGTGCGAGCCAAGGTGGCATGCGTGCGACACGGCCAGGGCGACGCCCGGGCCAAGGGGGCCGCCACCCAGCTGCTCGACATGACCCGCCACCACCTCCGGCAGGGGCGGGTGCGCCTGGTCCTGGTCGGCGGGCTGCCCGGTACCGGGAAGTCGACGCTGGCCGAGCGGCTGGCCGGTTCCCGGGGGTGGGTGCTGATGCGATCCGACGAGGTGCGCAAGGAGCTGGCCGGCGTCCCCCATGACCAGCCTCAGCGGGCTGCCTACCGCAAGGGCCTGTACACCGAGGAGCGGACCTCTGAGGTGTACGGCGAGCTCCTGGAGCGGGCGGGCCGGGCCCTGTCCCTGGGCGAGACCGTCGTCCTCGACGCCTCGTGGAGCGACGCCAGTTGGCGACAGGAGGCCGCCGACGTGGCGGAAGATACTTCGAGTGACCTGGCCGAGCTCGAGTGTCGCGTCCCCGAGGAAGAGGCCCTGGCCCGGATCCGCAAGCGGGCTCGCGCCGGTGGAGACGCCTCCGACGCCGACGAGGACGTGGCCCGAGCCATGGCCGCCGAGGCCTCTCCCTGGCCTTCCGCGGCGGCAGTCGACACCTCGGGTTCGCCCGAGGAGGCCCTGGACGCGGCGCTTGCCGCTCTGCGCCTCGACGAGCGTCGTTGAGCGGGCAGGTCCCGCTGGGGTCATATTCGGGCGGGTGTCAAACCCGCTGCCATACTTCCGACGACGGGCAGGGGCGAGCAGGGGGTCTAGGCGTGAAGCGGAAGGTGGCGTGGCTGCTCCGGCGCTCTCGGGCGTCCGGCCTCCCCGCCTGGGTGGCAGCCATGGCCGCCCTGGCGCTCCTCGGGGCGTGTGGGTCGGACGGCGACAGGTCGGCGGGCACCACCACCACGGCCCCCGCCGCGGCCGGGGCGTCGACTGGCCCCGAGGCCAGCACCACTACCGTGCCGCCCACCTGCCCGACGGGCGTGAGGGCAGGGCCGGCCAGCCCCGACCAGGCCTCCCAGTGCCTCTACGTGGCGTGGAAGGCGGGCGATCGGGGCAAGGCGGAGGTCGTGGCCTCGGCGGACGCCGTGGAGAGCCTCTTCCGGCAACGGTGGTCGCCCCCGGAAGGACATGTGCTCCCCTGCTTCGCCGACGCCGAGACCGGAGCGCACATGTGCAGCTACGACCACGGCGGCGCCGTCTACGTCTTGGATGTGCGCCCGTCCGAGGGGGGATGGAGGGTCACCCAGGTGCAGGGCCCACTTCACGGGGAATGAGGGCGGAAGGGCCCGGTCACCCGGCCTCGGCGTGGCCCGGTGGTTGGGAGGCGAGGGACCGCAGGATCCCCAGCCGGACGATGCGAAGACCGGCGTCGAAGTCGGCGTCGGCGTTTCGCTCTGCCAGGTGCGGGGCTAGGGCGGCCAGCCTGGGCAGGCCAGCGTCGAGCAGCTGCTGGCGGTCCTGGCTGACGCCCACTCCGCAGAGGAAGCCCTCCGACTCGGTGGTCAGGAAGCCGAGCAGGTAGGCCATGACGGCGCGGTACGCCACCACGGCGGTCTCGGGCTCGAAGCCGGCCTCGTGCAGGAGCTCGAACGACGCCTCGAGGGGCCGCAGGGCTCCTGGGGTCTTGTAGGGACGGGTAACCAGCAGCGGCACGCAGTTGGGATGGCGGTGCGCCACCTGCCGGAAGGACGACGCCGCCATGAGGGCTCGCTCGTCCCAGGGGCCGGCGTCGTCGGGCGGGAACTCGACCTCGGTGAGCACCAGCTCCACGACCCCGTCGAGGAGATCCTCCTTGTTGGCCACGTGGTGGTAGAGGGACATGGTCCCCACCCCCAACTCCTCGGCCAGCCGGCGCATGCTCAGGGCTTCGACCCCGTGGCGGTCGACGAGCTTCAGCGCCGCCCGCACGATGGCTGCCCGCCCGAGGGAAGGCCGCCGGCGCTCGCCGCCCTGCTGACTCGCCGCTGACCTGGCCATTCCCACCTCGCTAGCACGCTCTTGGCAACGGCTTATCGTACGTAGTACGTCGACCACGTCCAAAGCTCCCCGGGCGGAGGCAGGATGCCACTTCTCCACAGTCCCTGGCCGTAGAGCCGGCGGCTGCTGGCCAGGAGGCGCTGAAGCCGGTTTGACCTGGCCCAAAGGGCCAGGTTCTAGCCTGGTGGCGATGAACGAAGGCCTGCTCACCGTCTCCGAGGTCAGCCGCCGGACCGGTCTTTCCCGCAAGGCCCTGCGCCTCTACGAGACCATGGGGCTGGTCGAGCCCGAGGAGCGCTCGGACGCCGGGTACCGCCTCTACGGCGACGAGTCGCTGCGGCGCATCGAGCTGGTGAACCGGGCCAAGGTCCTGGGGCTGAGCCTGGCCGAGGCCAAGGAATTCCTCCACGTGGCCGAGGGTTGCTGTGGGGAGAACCACCCGGCCCTGGCCGCGCTGGTCGAGGGCAAGCTGGCCGAGACGGAGCAGCGCATCGCCGAGCTGCGCTCCCTGCGCGAGGTGCTGCGGGGCGTGGTCGAGCGCCTGGCTGCCAACCAGGGCCAGCACCGCTGCGAAGAGACCCTCTGCACCTGCGGACCACTCACGATCAAGCGAAGGAGAGACCCGTCGTGACCACCACCGAGAACGTCTACCAACAGGAGAGCGCCTGCCAGTGCGGCTGTGGCGCCGGCACCGCGGTGATGGAGCCGCCCGCCGCCAAGCCCGCCCCCAGGGGCGAGGAGAAGCGGGGCGACTGCGGCTGCGGCTGCGGCGGCCAGGCTGGCGGCGACGACTGCGAATGCGGCTGCACCGACAGCGGCTGCGAGTGCGGCTGCGGCGCCTCGGCCGACTAGGGCTTCGCCCGGCAGGCGGCCAAGGAACGGGGCTACTCCCCCGCCACGAAGTCCAGGTCCACCACCCACTCCTCCATCAGCGCGTTCCACCGGTGGGGGGCGCTGCACAGCGGGCACCGGCTCAGTGAGCCGTTCGGGCGCTGCTCCAGGCGGTAGTCGAACACGCCGGGACAGCGAGCGGACTCTCCCCGGACCACGCTGCACCGCTGCGTCGGCATGCCCGCAAATCTAGCGCCGAGGGCCAGCTGCCCACCCCCCGGTGCAGATAGCGCGCCAGCGCGCTAGCGCGGCTCCACGCTCAGCCGTGCCAGGGCCCGCCCTACGGACGCGGCGATGCCGGGCCCGTCGAGGCCGAGCTTGGCATGGATGTGGTGGGGCTTGCCCTGCGGGACGTACTCGAGGGGCACCCCCAGAACCAGCACGGGCGGGCGGGGCCCCCGGTCGTGGTTGGCCACAGCATCGGCCATGAAGCTGCCCGCCCCCCCGACCCGAGTCCCGTCCTCCACGGTCACAACCAGGCGGTGGCCGGCGGCGTCGGAGACCATGGCCGGGTCGAGCGGACTCACCACTCGCACGTCCCAAACTGTGGCCGAAACCCCTTGCTCGGCCAGCACGGTGGCTGCCTTCTCGGCCTCCTCCACCAGCTTGCCCACGGCCAGGATGCAAACGTCGCCCCCGCCGTGGCGGACCAGCCGGGCCTCGGTGCCCGAGCCCACCTCGTCGTCGGGCACCTGGCGGGCTGCCCCCTTGGGGTAGCGGATGGCGGCCGGGCCGTCGAGGGTGAGGGCGTGGCGCAGCATGGACGCCAGCTCTTGGGCCGACGAAGGTGCATAGACGGTCATGCCGGGGACCTTGAGGCACAGGGCCAGGTCGAGCACCCCGTGGTGGGAGGCGCCGTCGTCGCCCGTGATCCCCGAGCGGTCCAGGGCGAACACGACGGGGAGGCCGTGCAGCCCGACGTCGAGGTTGGCCTGGTCGAAGGCCCGGGTGAAGAACGTGGAGTAGACGGCCACCACAGGACGCAGACCGCCCATGGCCATCCCAGCCGCCGAGGTGACGGCGTGCTGCTCGGCGATCCCCACGTCGTGGAACCGGTCGGGGAAGCGCTCCGCGAAGGGCAGCAGGCCCGTGGGGCCGGGCATGGCGGCGGTGATGGCGTGCACCTGGGGATAGCGCTCGGCGACGTCCACCATGGCCTTGGCGAAGGCCTCGGTGTAGCCGGCCGGGGCCCACTTGGGGGGCCCGGTGACGGGGTCGAACACGGGGGCGTCGTGCAGGCACTTCTCGTCGTCGTCCTCCGCCGGCGGGTAGCCCCGGCCCTTCTGGGTGAGGACGTGCACGACGATGGGGCCCTCGTAGGCGGCGGCGTTGCGTAAGGCGTCCTCCACCCCGGCGACGTCGTGCCCGTCGAACGGGCCCGTGTAGCGCACCCCCAGGGCCTCGAAGAAGGCGGTGGGCTCGAGGACCTCGCGCACCGCCGCCTTGGCTCCCTTGAGGCTGGTGTAGGCCAGCTCGCCCACGGCCGGCAGGTCCCGCAACATGTTCTCGACCCGGTCCCGCAGGTGGACCCAGCCCGGGTTGAGGCGCAGCCGGCTCAGCGTCTCGCCCAGGCGGGAGGCCGTCGGGGCGTAGGAGCGGCCGTTGTCGTTGAGGACGATCACCACCCGGCTGCCGCTGTGACCAAGGTTGTTGAGCCCCTCGAAGGCCATGCCGCCGGTCATGGCCCCGTCGCCGATGACTGCCACCACCTTGCGGTCGGAGCCCGACTGCTGCACGGCGGTGGCCAGGCCGTGGGCGTAGCTCAAGATGGTGGAGGCGTGGCTGTTCTCCACCCAGTCGTGCTCCGACTCCGAGCGGGATGGGTAACCGGACAGGCCTCCGCCCTGGCGCAAGGTGGCGAAGGCCTCCCGGCGGCCGGTGACGATCTTGTGCACGTAGGCCTGGTGGCCGGTGTCCCACAGGATGGCGTCGCGTGGGGAGTCGAAGATCCGGTGAATGGCCAGGGTGAGCTCGACCACACCGAGGTTGGGCCCGAGGTGGCCGCCCGTGACGGACACGGCCTGGACGACGAACTCCCGGATCTCGGCCGCCAGGGCCGAGAGCTGCTCGGCCTCGAGGGCACGCAGGTCCGCAGGGCTGTTGACGGTGTCGAGGAGCATGGTGCCGGGTGAAACCGTACCCGGAGCGGTCCCTCTTCATGTAAGCGGGAGTTCATACTCGGGGCGAGGGCCGGGAACGCATCGACCGGGCGGGCTGGCACACTTGCCAGGGATGAACCCATGAGGCGGTGGCTGGTGCCGTTGCTGGCCCTTCCGACGGCCGCTCTGCTCGCCCTCGCCGTGACGGTGCTGGTGGTCCGGGCCGAGCCTCGGCGGGACGCCCCGGCTGCGCCGCCGACCACCACTCCTCCTGCGGTCCCGGGCTCCCATTCCCCACCGGTTTCCGCCGACGGCCCCATCGAGGCGCTGGTGCGAGAGCTCCAAACCTTCGTCGAGCGCCAGCGGGGCCTGGCCTTCAAGACGCCGGTCAAGGTGACGCTCCTGGACGACACCGCCTTCCGCAACCGTCTCCTCCGGGACGCCGCCGAGGACAGGGAGGACATCGAGAAGACCCAGCTCGTGCTGCGGGCCATGGGACTGCTCGACCCCCAGGTGGACCTGGTGAAGGCGGTGGAGAGAGTCATCGGCACCGCCGTGGTCGGCATGTACGACCCGGAGACCAAGGAGCTGGCGGTTAGAGGCTCGCAACCCACGCCGAACGTCCGGGCGACCCTCGTCCACGAGCTGACCCACGCCCTGGAGGACCAGCACTTCAACCTGCACAGAGAGGACCTCGGCGACGAAGCCGACCTCGGGTTCAGCGCCCTGGCCGAGGGCACGGCCGTGCGGATGGAGGAGGCGTACGTGGGATCGCTGTCGGAAGCCGATCGCAGGCGATTGAGGGCGGAGGAGGCGGCGCAGTTCAGGCTGGTGCCCCGCGACGTGCCGCCCGTGGTGGAACAGGCCCTGGTCTTTCCGTACGCCTACGGTCCGGACCTGGTGGAGGCCGTGGTGGAGGCGGGCGGAAAGGGTCGCTTGGACAGGGCCTTCGCCGATCCGCCCTCGAGCACCGAGCACGTGCTCCACCCGGAGCGCTACATGGGCGGCGACGCGCCGCGGCCCGTCCCGGTGCCCAAGGCTGACCGGCCCGCCTTCGACGACGGCGAGATCGGCGAGCTGTTCCTGATCCTCATGCTGCGCTCGGACCTAGGCACCGACGCCGCCCGTCGAGCGGCGAAGGGGTGGGGAGGGGACCGCTACGTTGCATGGAGAGACGGCGACCGCACGTGCGTCCGCATGGACTTCGTGATGGACGACGCCGAGGAGACCGAGGAGCTGATGAAGGCACTCCGCGACTGGGCCGGCGAGCGCAAGGGGTCTGCAAGCGCGTCCGGGCCCTCCCTCACCACGTGCGGATGAGGAACACCCGCTCCGGCCCGGACGCCCTGCCCGGCCGCCGGCCGTCCTGGCCGCCGGCTCTGGCCGCGGTGGTCGTCTCCCTGGCCCTGGTCGCCTCCGCATGCTCGCCCGGGGGCACCCGCGGCACCGAGAGCCACGACGGCTCCTCCCGTGCCAACACCTCGAGTGCCCCGGACGTGCCCAGCTCCATCGTCGACCTCATGCAGAAGACGTCCATGACGGAGCGGGCCCGGCGGCTGTTCCTCGACTCCGACCCTCGCCTGGTAAGCAAGGGCGAGCTGCAGCGCGAATGCCGCAACACGTCCAGCGCCCACGTCCTCGGCTGCTTCCTCGTCACGAGCGAATGTCGCGCCGGGGGAGGTATGGCCCCCGACTGCTCCAAGAACACGAAGATCCACCTGCTCGACGTCGACCGGGCCGACGTGAGGGACCTGGTGTATGTCTCCGCCGCCCACGAGGTGCTCCACGCCGCATACGAGCAGCTCCCGGCTTCAGAACGCCGGGACCTGGACCGGCAGCTCGAGTCGGCCCTTCCCCAGCTCGACGCCTGTGTCCTGGCCGCCAACCTGGGCGCCTACCGGGCCAAGGGGCCGGACGAGCAGATGAGTGAGCTGCACTCCGTGCTGGCCACCGAGTTCGCACGCCTGCCACCCGCCCTGGAGGCCCACTACTCCGAGTACTTCTCCAACCGTCAGGTGGTCGTGCAGGCCCACGACCGGACGCTCGGCTACCGAGAGCAGGAAATCTGCGTCCTGCGGACCCAGATCGACCAGCTGCAGAGGAACATCGCCGGGCTTCGCCAGCAGCTCGACCGTCTGAAGGCAGCGGGCAACGCCGCCGCCCACAACGCCCAGGTCCCCGGGTTCAACGCCCGGGTCAGCCTCCACAACCGGCTGGTGGACTCCCACAACCGCAGGGTCCACGAGTACAACCAGCTCCTCGGCAGCCTGGGCAGTGGCGTCGACGTGCTCCAGCCGCGGAAGGCCCAACCGCCGCCCTCCTAGCCCTCGCCTGCCCCACCCTTCGTCCACGTCGCGATGACCGACCCCCAGTTGGCAGGTCATCGCGACATGGACGAGGGTTTGGCGTCACCGGTCGCGCGCGACCACGAAGCGGGCCAGCTCCGCCAGCCGCTCCCGGACCTCGTCGCCGATGGGGGCGGCTCCCAGGGCGGTGAGCGCTTTGGCCAGGAGCCTGTCGATGGCGTCCTCGACCTGCTGGCGGGCCCCGCTCTCCTCCAGGATGCGCTGGAGCTCGGTGACCTCGGACTCGCTGAGGTCGGCGGCCCCGAAACGGTCGCTCAGGAGCCTGGCCGCGGCAGGATCGGCGTTCTGGGCTGCGAAGGCGTACAGGGTGGTGGGACGGCCCGCCCTCAGGTCGTCGCCCACCGGCTTCCCGGTTACAGCGGTGTCGCCGAAGGCACCCAGCAGGTCGTCTCGCAGCTGGAAGGCCTCCCCCAGCGGAGAGCCGTAGGCCGACAGAAGGCTCTCCAGCTCGTGGAGGCGGCCGGCCAGGGCCGCGCCCAGGTGCAGAGGCCGCTCGATGGTGTACTTCCCCGACTTGTACTGCACCGTCCGCCGGGCCTGGTCGACGTGGGCGTGGCCCCGGGCCGTCCCGAGCAGGTCCAGGTACTGGCCCATGTTGAGCTCGAGGCGCAACTCGGTGAAGACCTCCCAGGCGGCGGGCGGGGCGTCGGCCAGGAACCGGTCGGCGTAGACGAAGGCCAGGTCACCGACGAGGATGGCCACTCCCTCGCCGAACCGGCGCCCCTCGCCCCTCCAGCCCCCGGCGGCGTGGCGGGCCTGGAAGGCCCGGTGCACGGTGTCGGCGCCCCTGCGGAGGTCGGATCCGTCCATGACGTCGTCGTGGATCAGGGCGAAGGTGTGCAACAGCTCGAGGGCGGCGCCGGCGTCCACCACGGCCGGCGCCCACGGGTCCCCTCCCGCGGCGGCGAAGCCCCACTGGCAGAAGGCGGGCCTGACCCGCTTCCCGCCCGCCAGCACCAGGTCCCGCATGGCCACCAATGGCTCCATCAGGTCGGCGTCGAGGCGGCCCCACCTATCGACCTCGGCGTCGAGGAGGGCTTCGAGATGGCTCTCCACCACGCCGGCGATGCGGCTCAACGACGCTGGGACGGCGGGCGCGGCCACGGCTCGGCGGATGGGCGACGAGGCGGGCCTAGGTCCCCGTCACAGCGGCCACGGCCTGGCCGGTGGGGTCCCCCGCCGCCAGCCACCGGGTGAGGGAACGGGCCAGCAGGAACCCCACGGCGAGCACGGCCGCCCCCCCGACGGCGTCGAGGAAGTAATGGTTGGCCGTCACCACCACCGCGAACAGGGTGAGGAACGGATAGGCCAGCATCAGCCCTCGGGCCCACCGCCGGCGCAGCACGGGCAGGACGGCGAAGACGCACCACAGCGCCCACGCGAAGTGGAGGCTGGGCATGGCGGCGTACTGGTTGGAGGCCTTGGCCACGGGGCCGGACTCGAATGACCACAGGCCGCCCACCACGCGGAGGGTGTCCACGAACCCGTACTCCGCCGGCAGGAGGCGCGGAGGCATCAACGGGTAGAGGGCGAACCCCACCAGGGCCACCCCGGTGGTGCAAGCCAGGGTGTTCCGCCACAGCGGGTACCGCCAGGGCAGGTGGCGGAACAGGTACACGAGGACGGCCACGGTCACGACGAAGTGAGCGGTCCCGTAGAAGACGTCCCAAAAGGAGATGAACGCCTCCCAGGGGAGGAAGAGGTCCTGGATGGACTCTTCGTGGTAGATGCCCATGAGCCGCTGCACCCCGATCACCTGCTTGGCGTGACGGAAGGCCTCCGACCTGGAGTCGGCGACCGTGCCGTGGTTACGGATCAGCGTGTACACCGAGTAGAAGGCGGCCACGTAGAGAACCTCGCGCCACCACCGCAGCCGAGGACGGACGGGGGGAGCGGGGGGAGCCTGGAGCGCCTGGGTCACGCCATGGCCCGGCTCGGCCGGCTGTAGGCGGCGAAGGCGGGGGCGCCGAGCAGGCTCACGGCCAGGTTCACGGCGTACAGCAGCAGACCGAGGGCGAAGGCGTTGGCCTCGGGCACGCCGAAGGGGTGGAGGAAGAACATGAGAGCGGCCTCCCGGGTGCCTAGGCCGCCTACGGTCAGCGGGAGCACCTGCACGATGGCGACTATCGGGAAGAAGGTGAGGATCGCCGTCCAGCCGACGCTCATGCCGAGGGACTTGGCGGCGAGGAAGGCCGCCGCCAACACGACGAGCTGGTAGGCGAAGCCGACGGTGAATACCTCGAAGGCCAGGCTCGGAGCGCGGCGGAAGCGCTCGAGCCCGACGTGGATGGCGCCCATGAAGCGTCGCCAGCGCTGGTCGCCCCCCATCCATCGGCCGAACCGACTGCTGGCGGCCAGCCCCAGGATGAGGGCCAGGAGGGTGACCGTGGCCACGGCGATCCCGAGGGCGGAGCCGGACGGGCCGGGGGCCAGGCGCCGCAGCCCGGGGTTGGCGGCCAGCCCGACGAAGGTGAGCCCCGGGAGCACCAGCCAGCCGGTGAGGCGTTCCAGCACCACGGAGGCCATGGCCCGGGGGGCGTCACCGCTGGAAGAGGCGAGGCGGCTCACCCTCAAGACGTCGCCCCCGATGGTGGTGGGCAGGACGTTGCCCACGAAGAGGCTGGCCAGGTAGTGCCGCGTCAGGGTGGCGGCCCTTGCCGGGACCTCGAGCGCCACCAGCACCCGCTGCCAGCGCAGCGCCGAGAGCACCACGCCCAGCAGGGTGAGAGCCAGGGCCCCGGCCAGCCAGCCCAGGGCGTGGGGTCGCCAGGCCAGGGCGAGCAGCTCGCCGACCCGGAAGCGGCCGGCGAGCCACCCCAGGATGGTGACCGTGGCGACCACCCGGAGGGCCGTGGCGG
>JALYHE010000131.1 GCA_030776705.1 Actinomycetota bacterium
ACCGAGGAGAGCCTGCGCAAGGGCATCGAGCAGATGGTCGAGGGCAACCGTCTGTCCGACATCGGCCACGCCGTGCAGACCGTGGCCGAGGCTGCCGGCTACTCGGTGGTCCGCGAGTACGTCGGCCACGCCATCGGCACCGCCATGCACGAAGAGCCCCAGGTGCCCAACTACGGCCCGCCCGGCAAGGGGCCCAAGCTCCGGGCGGGCATGGTCTTCGCCGTCGAGCCCATGGTCAACATGGGTGGCGCGGGCACCCGGGTCCTCGACGACGGGTGGGCGGTGGTCACGGCCGACGGGAGCCTCTCCGCCCACGCCGAGCACTCCATCGCCATCACCGAGGACGGTCCGGAGGTGCTCACGGTCCCCTGACGCGTTATCCTGGTAGGTCGACCCTGTCGCCTCCGTGGTGCCCGCGCGGGTCACGCCGGAGCAACCGGGAGGGCGGTGGGTCGGCTCCTGAAGTAGCAGCCCGTCCGAAGCCCCCAGTCCCAAGACGGTCCCCCGGAGGTCCATCTGCCCAAGCCCAAGGAAGACGCGATCGTGCTGGAGGGCACTGTCCTCGAGCCCCTTCCCAACGCCATGTTCAAGGTGGAGCTGGAGAACGGCCACAAGGTCCTGGCCCACAGCTCGGGGAAGATGCGTATGCACCGCATTCGCATCCTTCCCGGTGATCGCGTCCAGGTGGAGATAACGCCCTACGACCTGTCCCGGGGCCGCATCACATATCGGTACAAATGAAGGTACGACCCAGCGTCAAGACGGTGTGCGAGAAGTGCAAGGTCATCCGCCGGCACGGCCGGGTGATGGTCATCTGCTCCAACCCGCGTCACAAGCAGAGGCAGGGATAGCGAATGGCACGTATAGCTGGGGTGGACATCCCCAGGGAGAAGCGCCTCGAGGTCGCCCTCACATACATCTTCGGTGTGGGAACGGCCAAGGCCCAAGAGGTGTGCCGGGCCACCGGGGTGAACGTCGAGACCAGAGTGCGGGACCTCACCGACGACGAGGTGGTCCGGCTGAGGAGCTGGATCGACGCCAACTTGAAGGTCGAGGGCGACCTTCGCCGCGACGTCCAGCAGGACGTCAAGCGGAAGATGGAGATCGGCTCCTACCAGGGGGTCCGCCACCGCCGGGGCTTGCCCGTCCACGGGCAGCGCACACACACCAACGCCCGCACCCGCAAGGGGCCCAAGAAGACCGTGGCCGGCAAGAAGAAGGTTCGCAAGCACTGATGACCACCAACCATGGCTAAGCCGAGGCCGGGTGGCAGGCGTCCCCGCCGCCGTGAGCGCAAGAACGTGGCTTACGGCGTCGCCCACATCAAGAGCTCCTTCAACAACACCATCGTGTCCATCACCGACACCGAGGGGAGCGTGATCGCCTGGGCGTCGGCGGGCAACGTGGGCTTCAAGGGCTCCCGCAAGTCGACGCCCTTCGCGGCCCAGCTGGCGGCCGAGGCATGCGCCCGCCGGGCCATGGAGCACGGCATGCGCAGGGTGGACGTGCTGGTGAAGGGCCCCGGATCGGGGCGCGAGACCGCCATCCGCTCGCTGCAGAGCACCGGCCTCGAGGTTTCAGGGATCAAGGACGTCACACCCATCCCGCACAACGGGTGCCGTCCCAAGAAGCGGAGGCGAGTGTAGGTGGCGCCCGTTGGAACTACCGGACATGTTCGCCGAAGGCGAACAATCCGGTCAGGAATCTCATGGAAGGATGACGAACATGTCCGGTAGTTCCTCAGGGCGGCACTAGTGGCCCGCTACACGGGACCGGTCTGCCGGCTGTGCAGGCGCGAGAAGATGAAGCTGTTCCTGAAGGGCCCGAAGTGCGACACCATGAAGTGCCCCATAGAACGCCGGCCCTACCCTCCCGGTGAGCACGGCCGAGACCGGCTGCGCCAGGGGTCGGAGTACCTGAGCCAGCTCCGGGAGAAGCAGAAGGCCCGTCGCATCTACGGCGTGCTGGAGAAGCAGTTCGTCAACCTCTACGAGGAGGCCAACCGCCAGCAGGGCATCACCGGGGAGAACCTGCTGCGCATGCTCGAGCTCCGTGTGGACAACGTGGTGTACCGGGCCGGGTGGGCGGCCAGCCGCAACCAGGGTCGCCAGCTCGTCCGCCACGGCCACGTGATGGTCAACGGGAAGCGGGTCACCATCCCGAGCTACCGGGTGCGCAGGGGCGACGTGGTGTCGTTGAAGGAGCGGTCCCGGAACATGATCGTCATCCGCCACAACGTCGACACGCTCGACCGGCAGGTGCCGCCGTGGCTCGAGATCGGCGGCGAGGGCGGGGAAGGCGGCTCCTTCGAGGTCACCGTCCGGGACCTGCCCCAGCGCGACCACATCGACGTGCCGGTCCGGGAACAGCTGATCGTCGAGCTGTACTCGAAGTAGGAAAACAAAGAGTTCGAGGTGACCAGGGGGCACCGCCCGCCTGGTCAGAAGGAGCAACCGTGCTGATCATCCAGCGCCCCACTGTTGAGGTCGTCGACGAGGAGGAGGCCAACCGCCAGCGGTTCGCCATCGGGCCCCTCGAGCCCGGCTTCGGCCACACCCTGGGCAACTCGTTGCGGCGTACCCTGCTGTCGTCGATCCCGGGAGCGGCGGTGACCCAGCTCCGATTCGACGAGGCCCTCCACGAGTTCACCACTCTCCCCGGGGTGAAGGAGGACGTCACCGACCTCATCCTCAACCTGAAGGACCTCGTCCTCCGCATGGAGAGCGAGGAGCCGGTGACCCTGCGCCTCGACGTGCGCGGACCGGCCACCGCCACGGCCGGCGACATCCAGCTCGTCGGCGACGTCGAGATCCTCAACCCGGAGCTCCACGTGGCCCAGGTCAACGAGAGAGGACGCCTGGCCGTCGACATCACCGTCGAGCGGGGCCGCGGCTACGTCTCGGCCGATCGCAACAAGCACGCCTCCACCATCGGCGTGATCCCGGTGGACTCGATCTTCTCGCCGGTGCGCCGAGTGGCCTTCACCGTCGAGCCCACCCGGGTGGAGCAGTCCACCGACTTCGACCGCCTGGTGCTGGACATCGAGACGGACGGTTCCATCTCCCCCCGAGAGGCCCTGGCCTCGGCGGGTGACACGCTGCGGGCCCTGGTGGGCCTGGTGGCCGACATGAGCGACCAGCCCCAGGGGCTGGAGCTGGGCGACGTGAGCACCATGACCAGCGGCTCGCCCGACCTGGACCTGCCCATCGAGGAGCTCGACCTGTCCGAGCGGCCCCGCAACTGCCTGAAGCGGGCCCAGGTCAACAGCGTGGGCGAGCTGGTCGAGAAGACCCCCGACGATCTGCTGGCCATCACCAACTTCGGGCAGAAGTCCCTCGACGAGGTGCTGCAGAAGCTGGACGAGCGCGGGCTCAGCCTGCGGGGCAAGGGCGAGTAGTGGGGCGCCACCGCACCCAGGGGTGGAGCGGTGCCGGCTAGGCCCAAGAAGGGCGCCCGGCTCGGGAGCGACGCCGCCCACCAGAAGGCCATGATGGGCAACCTGGTGGCGTCGCTCATCGCGGCCGAGGCCCTGGTCACCACCGAGGCCAAGGCCAAGGCCCTGCGGCCGGTGATGGAGAAGGTCATCACCAAGGCCCGCAAGGGCGGCGTGCACCGCCACCGACAGGTGGTCGCCCTCATCCGGGACAAGGACATGGCCCACAAGCTCTTCGAGGAGATCGGGCCCCGCTACGAGGACCGTCCCGGCGGCTACACCCGGATCCTCAAGCTGGGTCCCCGCCATGGGGACAACGCACCCATGGCCCGCATAGAGCTGGTTTGAGCCTCTTCGAGGAGGGAGCAGGTTCCCCTCCGGCGCCGGGCGGGGACCCGGCACGGCGCATCCGGATGACGGTCGCCTACGACGGCAGCGGCTTCCACGGCTTCGCCGCCAACCCCGGGGTCAAGACGGTGGGCGGCACTCTCGCCGGTGCCCTCGGCACCGTGCTGGGGCACCCCGTGGAGCTCACCTGCGCGGGCCGCACCGACGCCGGTGTGCACGCCTGGGGACAGGTGGTGCACTTCGACACCAGGACTGAAGCCCATGCGGGCTCCCGTACCGGCGCCGACCTGGAAGGCCTGCAGCGCTCGCTCAACAAGATGCTGGCCCCGGCCGTGGTGGTGAGGGAGGTGTCGGCGGCGCCGGCCGGCTTCGACGCCCGCCGCTCCGCCACCGGCCGCCGGTACCGCTACACGGTGCTGAACCGGCCCCTGCCCGACCCGTTCCTGGCCCGGACCTCCTGGCACGTGCCCGAGCCTCTCGACCTGCGGGCCATGCAGCTGGCGTGCGATCCCCTGATCGGCGAGCACGACTGGTCCTCGTTCTGCCGGAGGCCGCCGGCGGCCGACGCCTCCATGGTGCGGTTGGTGCGGGAGGCGACCTGGGCGGAGGTGGGCGACTCCCTGCTGCGCTTCGAGATCGACGCGTCGGCGTACTGCCACCAGATGGTGCGGTCACTGGTGGGCACGCTGGTGGCCGTGGGCCGGGGCAAGTTGCGGGCCGGTGACATGGCCTGGATCATCCGCTCGAGGGACCGGTCCCTGGCCGGCGAGCCGGCCCCTCCCCACGGTCTGTGCCTTTGGCAGGTCCTGTACGGTCCCGGCCCAGCCGCCCATCCGTCACCCGGAGGCGACGAGGTATGATCTCTGGCTCGTCCAGGAGGCTCTGAGTGCGGACGTTCACCCCCAAGCCGAGCGACATCCGACGCGCCTGGCACGTCGTCGACGCCGACGGCCTGGTGCTGGGGCGTCTCGCCTCGGAGGTGGCGCGCGTCCTGCGGGGTAAGCACAAGCCCATCTACGCCCCCCACATGGACACCGGTGACCACGTGATCGTGGTCAACGCCGCCCGGGTCGTCCTCACCGCCGACAAGGCCGACACCAAGCTCGCCTACCGGCACTCGGGCTACCCCGGTGGGCTCCGGAGCCGGACCTACGGAGAGCTCCTGGCCACCAAGCCCGAGGAGGTGGTGCGCCGGGCGGTACGAGGGATGCTCCCGAAGGGAAGCCTGGGCGCCCAGATGCTGCGCAAGCTCAAGGTCTACGCCGGTCCGCAGCACCCGCACTCGGCCCAGGGCCCGACGCCCCTGGAGCTGGCCGGGGCCCGCTCGTCGGGGGGTCGCACGTCGTGAGCCCTCCCCTCACCCAGAGCACGGGCCGGCGCAAGGAGGCGGTCGCCCGGGTCCGCGTCAGGTCGGGCTCAGGGGCGGTGACCGTCAACCGACGGCCCATCGAGCAGTACTTCCCGTCGGCGACCCAGCGCATGGTGGCCACCGAGCCCCTGCGGGTCACCAACACCGAGGACGCCTACGACGTGGACGCCACCATCGACGGCGGTGGGGTGTCGGGCCAGGCCGGGGCCCTGCGCCTCGGCATCGCCCGTGCCCTGGCCGATCTCGACCCTGACCAGCGCATGTCCCTGAAGCGAGCCGGTCTGCTCACCCGCGACGCCCGGGAGAAGGAAGTCAAGAAGTACGGCCTGAAGAAGGCCCGGAAGGCGCCGCAGTACTCCAAGCGCTAGGCCGCCGTTGACCCTCAAGTTCGGCACCGACGGGGTCCGGGGCCTGGCCAACGAGGAGCTGACCCCGGAGCTGGTCCTGGGCCTGGGCCGGGCCGCGGCCCGAGTGCTGGGAGGGCCTGCCTTCGTGGTGGGCCGCGACACCCGGGTCTCGGGGCCGCTTCTGCAGGCGGCGCTGTCGGCGGGGCTGGCGTCCGAGGGGGTGGCTGTGCTGGACCTGGGGGTGCTGCCCACGCCTGGGGTGGCCTTTGCCTCCCAACGGCGAGGGCTGCCGGCGGCGGTCATCTCCGCCTCTCACAACCCTTTCCCCGACAACGGCGTCAAGCTCTTCGCCCCCGGTGGACGCAAGCTTGCCGACGACCGGGAGGAGGTCCTCGAGGCCGAGCTGACCCGGGTCCTGGGTGGCGGCGGCGGTGGGCAGGCCCCGCCCACGGCTTCGGCCGTGGGGCGCCTGGAGAACGACGCCGGCGTGGCGGCGGACTACGTCTCCCACCTGGTGGCGTCTCTGGAGGGGCGGTCCCTGGACGGCATGCGGGTGGTGGTGGACTGCGCCAACGGCGCCGCCTACGAGGTGGCGCCCCTGGCCCTGGCCCGGCTGGACGCCGAGGTGGAGGTCCTGGGAGCAAGCCCGGACGGCACCAACATCAACGACGGCTGCGGCTCCACCCATCCCGAGGCCCTGCAACGGGCGGTGGTGGCGTCCGGGGCCGACGCCGGGCTGGCCCTGGACGGCGACGCCGACCGGGTCCTGGCCGTGGACGAGACGGGCGGCCTGGTGGACGGGGACCGGCTGCTGGCCCTGTGTGCCCTCGACCTCCGGGCCCGTGGGCGGCTGCGGGACGACACCGTGGTGGCCACGGTCATGGCCAACCTCGGGTTCCGACAGGCCATGGAGGCCCACGGCGTCTCCGTGCACGAGACGGCGGTGGGCGACCGATACGTGCTCGAGGCCCTCGAGGCCGGGAGGTGGTCGCTGGGTGGTGAGCAGTCCGGGCACCTCATCTTCCCGGACCTGGCCCCCACCGGCGACGGCACCCTCACCGGCCTGCTACTCCTGGACCTGGTGCGCCGGCAGGGCCGGTCATTGCACGAGCTGGCCGCCGGGGCCATGACCCGCCTCCCCCAGGTGCTGCGCAACGTCCGGGTGGCGGCTCGCCACCCCGACGTGGCCGAGCTGGTGCGCCCCTTGGTGGAGGAGGTGCTGGCCGAGCTGGACGGCTCGGGGCGGGTGCTGGTCCGCCCCAGCGGCACCGAGCCGGTGGTGCGGGTCATGGTGGAGGCCCCCACCGAGGAGCAGGCCGACGACGCGGCCCGGCGCCTGGCCGCCGAGGTCGAGCGGGCCTGCGCCCAGGCTTAGCTACCTACGCCCAGCCCAGCTCCTCGAGGCGGTCGTCGGATATCCCGAAGTGGTGGGCGACCTCGTGGACGACCGTGGTCCTGACCAGGTCGACAAGCTCGTTCTCGTCCTCGGCAAGCTCGGATATGGGGCCCCGGAAGACGGTGATCCGGTCCGGCATCGCAGCCGTGTAGGACAGCGGCGAGCGCTCGGTGAGGGCGATGCCCTCGTAGAGGCCGAGGAGGGTTCCCTCCTCCTCGGCGAGCTGCTCGGACGTGGGCCAGTCCTCCACCACCACGGCCACGTTCTCCATCACCTGGCCGAGTTCGAGCGGGAGGCTGTCGAGGGCGTCGGCGACCAGCTGCTCGAACCGCTCCGGGGTCGTCTTCACCGCGACGATCGTCGCCCGTGGCCCGTGGCGCCTGTTCAGGCCACCTCGAGGCCGACCACGTCCTGTCGATCGGCCAGGGGTGCCAGCATTGCCTCGACGGCCTGTCCCTCTGGTCCTGAGAGCTCGGCCTGGATGACCCAGCCCTCACCGCCTTCGCGGATCCGAAGCGACGCGATGCGCAAGCCGTCGAGGTCGCCGAGGGCCGCGATCACCGCCGAAGGCTCGGCCCCGGCCTGCAGGTGGATGACGGCGGTCTCGCGCGCCCCGCGTCGTCTCTGGCGCAGTACCCGGCGCGGGCCTCGAAGGCCCACGAGGATGGCCAGCACGAGGAACGTGGTGAACAGCGTAGGGCCGTAGGCGCCGAGGGCACAGGCCAGCCCGATGGCGGCCGTCACCCACAGGCTGGCGGCGGTGGTCAGCCCCCGAACCCTGGCCCCCTCCTTGAGGATGACGCCGCCGCCCAGGAAGCCCACGCCCACCACGATGTTGGAGGCCACGCGGGTGGGGTCGACCTGGAAGTTGGTCACCGATCGAGAGGCGTCGAAGGCGCCGAACCCGTAAGCGCTGACGATCCCGAACAGGGCCGCCCCCAGCGCCAGCGTGATGTGGGTACGCAGGCCGGCCGGGTGGTTGGCGACCTCTCGCTCCAGCCCGATAAGCCCGCCCAGGAGAGCGGCCAGCAGGAGGCGGGCCAGCAGCTCGGCGTCGGAGGGCAGGTCGACCATGCGTCTGTGTACCACTCCGGAGAGCACGCGTCGGCACCACGCCTCCCTTACACTGGCTCGGCCCCCATGTGCGGGATCATCGCAATCCTCCGTCGGCCCAGCGTCCGCACTCCTCCGTCGGCGCCAGAGGTCCTGGCCGGGCTAGACGCGGCCCGCGCCGCGCTCAAGGGGGGGCTGGCCTCGCTGGAGGAGGCGGCTGCCGGCCTCGAGGAGCTGGACCGGTCCTTGCGGGGCGCTCCCGGCGTCCGGGCCTTCCTCGCCGACCCCCGGCTGGTGGGCGAGGTCGAGCACCGGCTGGAGGAGGTCCGCGACGTGGTCGCCGACCTCGAGCGCTCGCTGGACGCCGGCGAGGTGAGGCTTGGGACGGGTGAGCTGGAGGCGGTCAACGCCTCCCTCGTGCGGGTCAAGGACGCGGCCTGGTCCCTCGGGCACGACCGCGTCCGGGCCGCCCGCAGCGTCACCGAGCTGGCCGGCTCCTCACCGGGCGTCGCCGCCGTGGAGGCCTACACGTCGATCCACTCCGCCCTCTCCTCCATCGACCGCCTCGAGGTGCGAGGCCGGGACTCCGCCGGCCTGCACGTGCTGGTCGAGGGCCACGGCCTCGACCTCGACTCGCCCGAGATCCGCTCCCTGGTCGAAGCCCGCCTCGCCGACCCCCTGTTCACCTCGATGGCCGTGCGGGCCCCAGGAGGTCAGCTGGCCTTCGTCTACAAGGCGGCGGCGGAGATCGGCGAGCTGGGGGACAACACCCGCCGGTTGCGCGCCGCCATCGCTGCCGACGGACTGCTGCGCCGGGCCCTCCAGGCCGACACCGCCCAGGCCACGGTGCTGGGCCACACCCGCTGGGCCAGCGTCGGCATCATCTCCCAGCCCAACGCCCACCCCCTGAACCACGAGGAGCAGGGACGCGACGGCGGCCCCTATGTGGTGGGCGCCGTCAACGGAGACGTCGACAACCACGCCGAGCTCACCGTCACCGAGGACCTGCGGTTCCCCCCCGAGATCACCACCGACGCCAAGCTCGTCCCAACGCTCGTCTCCCGCCGCCTGGCCCAGGGCCTGCCTCCGGACGAGGCCTTCCGGGCCGCGGTGGCCCTCCTCGACGGCTCGGTGGCCGTCGCCGCCAGCGCCGCAGATGCCCCGGAGCGGCTGCTGCTCGCCCTCCGGGGCAGCGGCCAGGCTCTCTACGTCGGCCTGGCCGAGGACGCCTTCGTGGTGGCCAGCGAGGCCTACGGGCTGGCCGAGGAGACCTCCACCTACCTCCGCATGGACGGGGAGGCCTCCGAGAACGGGGTGCGGGGCCAGGTCGTGGTCCTCGACCGCCGGGAGGCCGGCACCTTGGAGGGCGTCGGCCGCCTGGGCTACGACGGGCGAGTCCTCCCCGTCGCCCACGACGAGCTCCGCACCGTCGAGATCACGTCCCGCGACATCCACCGGGCCGGCTATCCCCACTTCCTCCTCAAGGAGGTCTCGGAGGCTCCCCAGTCCTTCCGCAAGACCCTCCGCGGCAAGATCGACGATTCCGACGGCCGCCTCCGGGTGCGGCTGGGCGAGGAGACCTTCCCGTCCCGGGTGCGCAAGGGGCTTCGCGCCGGGGCCATCCGCCGGGTGCGGGTGGTGGGGCAGGGCACTGCCGCCGTCGCCGGCCAGAGCCTGGCCTCGGTGCTGTCGAGCCTCACCGCCGGCTCCCGGCTGGTGGTGGACGCCATCCCCGCCACAGAGCTGTCCGGCTTCGGCCTCGACGACGACATGTCCGACACCTTGGTGGTGGCCATCAGCCAGTCCGGGACCACCACCGACACCAACCGCACCGTGGACCTGGTCCGGGCCCGGGGCGCCGCCGTGGTCGCCGTGGTCAACCGCCGCAACAGCGATCTGGTCGAGAAGTCGGACGGCGTGCTCTACACCTCCGACGGGCGGGACGTGGAGATGAGCGTGGCGTCCACCAAGGCCTTCTACGCCCAAGTTGCGGCTGGATTCCTCCTGGCCCTCACCGTGGCCGACGAGGTCGGGTGCTGCGACCGGCACCTGGGCCACGACCTGCTGGTTGCCCTGCGCCAGCTGCCGTCGGCCATGGAGGGCGTGCTGGCCCTGCGCGACGAGATTGCCGACGCGGCCCAGCGCCACGCCCCACCCCGCCGCCACTGGGCCGTGGTGGGCAACGGCCGCAACCGCATAGCGGCCCAGGAGCTGCGCATCAAGCTGTCCGAGCTCTGCTACAAGTCCATCGCCTGCGACGCCACCGAGGACAAGAAGCACATCGACTTGTCCTCGGAGCCTCTGGTGGTCGTGTGCGCCGCCGGCCTGTCCGGAGCCAACGCCGACGACGTGGCCAAGGAGGTGGCCATCTACCGGTCGCACAAGGCCGCCCCCGTGGTGATCGCCACCGACGGCGACCACCGCTTCTCCGCCGCCGTGCAGGTGATCGAGGTGCCCGCCGCCCACCCGGCTGTGGCGTTCGTCCTCTCGGCCATGGCCGGTCACCTGTTCGCCTACGAGGCAGCGCTGGCCATCGACGCCCAGGCCCTTCCCTTCCGGGCGGCGCGGGCCGCCATCGAGTCCCTGGTGCGGGCCCCCGGCCAGGGCGACGACCTGCTCGAGCGCCTGGCCCCGGCCATCGAGCCGGCCGCCAACCGGTTCTTCGCCGAGCTGCGGGTGGGCGCCTACGACGGCCACCTCGAGCCCAGCACCGCCGTGCGAGTGGCCTCCCTGCTCCGCTACGCCGTGGGCGTCTCGGCCCTCGACTCCTACCAGGTGGAGTTCGGCAAGCGGGGGACGCCGGCGGTGGTGGTGGAGGACCTGGCCGAGGCGCTGACCAGGGCGGTGGAGGAGCTGACCCGGCCCGTCGATGCCATCAAGCATCAGGCCAAGACCGTGACGGTGGGCATCTCCCGGTCCGAGGAGGTCCTGTTCGAGTCCCGCCTGGTGCAGCAGGTGCTGGCCGCCGGAGTGGCACGGGACCGGCTCAGCTACCGGGCCCTCCGGACCCTCTCCGCCCTGGACGGTGGCGTGGCCGAGGTCACCGGCTTCACCCGCTACCGCATCGAGGGCAGCTTGGACGACGAGGCCACCATCCACGTGGTCGACCGGGGCGGCGTGGCGTTGGGCATCCGGTCCCGCACCGAGGACAACCCGGTGCTTCGGGGCACCAAGCACCGTGCCGCCTACGAGCGGGAGGTTACGGTGGCCAAGGGCCGGAGCGACGGCCGCACGGTGGTGCTGGTGCCCGAGACCAAGGCCGGCCAGGTGACGGGGATGACGCTGCTGCACGCCCGCTTCCACGAGCTGCTCCCAGCCGAGCAGGCCCAGGCCGTGCTCCTCGGTTACCGGGACCGCCACGCCGCCCTGGTGGACGCCGTCACCGAGACCGAGCCCGTCTTCTCCGAGGAGGTGCTGGGCCGGGTGCCCCTCATCGATCTGCTGACAGAGCCCGTCCACGTCCTGGCCGAGCGCTGGCGGGGCGGCTGAGGCCAGCGCTGTCGCCTCCAGCGGCTGGGTGGATGAGTTGGTAGGCCTCGGGATCGACGCCGTGGAGCTCGACCGGTTCCGCCGGGCCCTGGCCCGCCGGCCCGGTCTGGTCCGGCGCCTCTTCACCGAGGGCGAGCGGGCCTACGGCGAGCGCTTCTCCGACCCCGTCCCCCGCCTGGCTGCTCGCTTCGCGGCCAAGGAGGCGGCCATGAAGGCGCTCGGCGTGGGCCTGGGGGCCTTCTCCTTCCACGACGTCGAGGTGGCCCGCCAGCCCGGCGGCGCCCCCGTGCTGCGGGTGACGGGGGCGGCCGCGGCCCTGGCCGGCCGGCGCGGGGTCACGTCGTTCCACGTCTCGATCACCCACACCGAGCGCACCGCCGAGGCGGTGGTGGCGGCCCTTTGATTCCTGTCGTCACGCCCGAGGAGATGAAGGCCGTCGACGAGGCCAGCCCGGAGCCCACCGAGGTGCTGGTCGAGCGGGCCGG
>JALYHE010000132.1 GCA_030776705.1 Actinomycetota bacterium
ACCAGCCACAGCGAGAGCTTGGCCATCTCCACCGCCATGGAGTTACGGTCCACTCCGTACAGGCAACGGTCGGCGACAAGGCGGCGAGCCATCACCTGACGGTCGACCTCGTCGCCGGGCATGACGAGGGTGTGAGCGCCAGGAAGTGACAATGCCTCGCCTGGACCGATGCCCTCGACGGTCCACGCCTCGAGAAGCCGGTCAGCCAGGTAGCGGCAGGCGGCCACCAGGAAGGTGCCCGATCCCATGGCCATGTCGCACACCCGCAGGTCCAGCAGGTCGGCGCTGGGGCGTAGCTGCCACTGCTCGGGCTCCCTGCCCTCAGCCGGGCCGGGCGAGTACACGAGCGGCTCGAGCGTGTGGGTCACCATCTCCTCGGCCAGGGCCCGGGGCGTGTAGTAGGTGCCCGACGTGCGACGGTCCAGTGACTGGGTCACCACGAAGCTGCCGGGCACGAACACCTGGGGCAGACCCCGCAGGTCTTTCCGAAGAAGGCCCAGGTAGGGGGCCACGCGCTCGGCCAGGGCGTGGTCGTTGTCACAGGCGCTCACCAGCCGCGCGTAGTTGTCCGGGTCCGCCCCCGCCGAAAGCCGCTTCTGCACTGCCTTGGGGCTGAGGCCGGTCTGCTCCGCCAACCATGCGACCAGCCCCTCCCGACCGGCCCGGGCCTGCACTTCCTCAAGAGCTAGCTCGGGCTCGCGCTTGCCGTCCAGGCCCAGGGCCACTTCGTCCACCGGCACCACGGAGTGGTCGAGGAGGCCCTCGTAGACGTGGCCGATCTGCTCCACGTCCAAGGAGCGGAAGGACAGGCGGCGGGCCTCGCTGACGCCGCCCCGGCCCCTGAAGCGCAGCACCTGCAGCGCGTCGAGGAGGTGGAGGATGGTGCGGTTGTCCACGGAAAGGGGCGCCGACGACGCCTCTTTCCACGGCTTGTCCGAAGAGCGGCCCTCCAGGAAGGGGAAGCGGTCGGGGTCGAACAGGCTGCCTCCGTAGGCGGGGAGTCGCATGTCCTCGTGCTCGGCGCCCCCATGGACCATGCGGAAGGTCGCGAGCAGCCGGTGCCAGGCGTCGGTGTGGCGCTCCAGCACGTCCTCGCCGTAGCCCCGGGCCTCCTCCTCCAGCTGGGCCCGCAGAGTGGAAACCGCGTAGGTGGTGTCGTAGGTGGGGTCGCCGAGGAGGAACAGGCCCCTCTCCTCGGCGCTCAGGAGGAAGACGAGGCGCATGAGCACGCTCACCGCCGCCTCGTAGACCTGGGCGGTGGTGAGCCCGGCGAACACCGCACCGCCCTGCTCGCGGTTGGATCGGCTCAAGGCATCCACCAGCAATTCCACCGCGGCCCTGACCTGGCGGCCCAGCTGATCGGTGACCTCGGCCTCGGCGTCGGCGCTCTGGGCCAGGAGGGCCTCGAGGGTGTCCTCCTCGGCCATGGAGAAGAAGCGCCGGGCCCCGAGGAGGGTGGTGAAGGCGTGGAGCGTGCTGCGCTCCTCGAGCCACAGGGCGGCGTCCCAAGTCGCCGTTCCCGTCCCGGCACCGACGGGGGCGTCCACCAGGGTCCACGTGTCGCCGTTCGTGACCACGCCCAGACGTACCCCGGTGGCCCGGCACAGCTCGGCCAGGCGGTCCACGGGGCTGGCGGCCCAGGACGCTCGCTCGGGGCGCTCGTCCAGCGCCGTTCCCGCCGGCCACTCGCTGACGAGGAGCCGGGCCCGAGGTGGCCCGTCGCCGTCGGGCTCCACCACGGCCAGGTCGGGGCGCAGGTCCACGCCGTGCTCAGGAACCCGGTGGCCAAGATGGGCCAGCGCCGCCCCCTCGACGAGCAGCCCGCCATCCAGCTGAAGGACGCGGCTCAGCACCCAGCGCACGAAGCGGGGGGCAAGAGAGGGATCGTCGTCCATCTCCGTGAGGGCGACGCGGAGCTCGTCGACCAGCTCGGGATCGGTGGGCTCGAGGCCGTGAGGGAGGGCCCGTTGCAGGACGGGGAGCGTGAGGAACGACCCGGAGATCTCCACCAGCGACAGCCATTCGGCATGCAGGCGGGTGGCCGTCACGACCCGGTGGCCAGTCGCTCGGGGACGCAGAACTCGATGGCAGCCGGGAACAGCCGCGGCGTGGGATCGGCGTAGCGCCGGCGCACGGCGGCGGTCTCAGCCGCGATCTCGCCGGGGATGCGGTCGAGACGGTGATGGAGGGCATCGACGTCGCGCTCGAACTGGGCCCGCTCGTCGGGGGCGAAGCCGGGAAGGCGGAGCTGTTCCTCCTGTTGGACCCGCTCGAGCTCGGCGCGAATGGAGCGCTCCAGCTCGGCCAGGACGCGGCTCACGGCCTCGGCGTCCTCTTCGGCCCGGCGGGCTAGGACTCCGGCCAGGCTCTGGGCCCGGTCCTGTTGACGGCGGGTGAGGGCGTTGAGGACGCCGTCGACGATGGCGGGCCACTCTCGGGCCAGGGCCTGCTTGGTGGCTTGGGAGGGCAGACCGAGGGTAGGGGCGTCGATGAGCTCTTGCAGCTGGCCCAGCGTCGTGAGGCGGGCGAAGCGCCCGTTGCGCACCAGGCCCCCGGCGGCGACGACCTCCTCCTGGAGGCGGTGGCCGGCGGCGCCGGTGATCACCAGCCGGCCGTGAGCGATCACCGCCACCTGGTCGGTCACGTGGTCGGGGACGACACGGGCCGTGACCCGGGCGAGACGGGCCTCGCCTCCGGTGGCCCAGATCTCGGCTCGGAGCAGCCACATGGCCTGTTGCACAAGGCGGTGGCCGAGGTGGGCCAGCACTATGTCGTCGTGGCCGGCGGCCACGGCGTGGTCGAAGGTGACGGGGCGGACCTCTCCGGTGACGGGATGGGCCAGCCCTTCGGTGGCCCGGGACCAGCTGAAGGTGAGGCGGGGGACGTGGAAGGCCTGACTGCTTGCGGCCTGGCCGTTTGGGCCGGGGCGTCCGACCGTGGTGGGGATGAGCCGGGGCTGGTGGGCCAGGTCGAGGGCCACGCTTACCGCCCGCTCCAGGTTGGTAGCCGCCAGGTGCAGCTCGGCCACGCTGTCCTCCAGGCGCTGGCGCAACCGGGCCACCTGGTCCCGGACGTCCCGCTCGATTCGGGCGATGCGTCCGCTGGGGGTGGCCCGGTCGATCAGTGCCTCGTCCAGGGAGCGGCGCTTGCCCAGCATGCGCTCCTCCACCTGGGCGGCGATGACCGGGCCGGCGGAGCCGAGGTCCTCCCGGATTGTGTCCACCTTGCGAGCGACTAGCCAGAGGAACTCGAGGTCATCCTGGACGGACCCTGGCTGGGCCTCGTCGTAGCGGGAACCCACGAAGTGGTGGATCAGGACCTGGGGAGCCTGCTGGCCGTGGCGGTCGACCCGCCCGTTACGCTGCTCCAGCCGGTTGGGGTTCCACGGGATCTCGTAGTGCACCAAGCGGTGGCAGTGGCGCTGGAGGTCGATGCCCTCACTGGCTGCATCGGTGGCGAGGAGGATGCGCACCGGGTCAAGGGCAGGGTCGGCTTGGAAGACGGCCTTGACCCGCTCACGGTTGGCGGGGTCCATGCCACCGTAGAGCAGGGCCAGACGGTCGCCGCCCAGGCCGTGGGCGGTGAGGAGGTCGGTGAGCCAGCGTTGGGTGTCGCGGTACTCGGTGAAGACGATGACCCGCTCGTCCGCCCAGCGCCGTTGCCCGTCGGCGGCGGGGCGGACCACTTCGTCCAGCCAGGCCAGGAGGGCGGCGGCTTTGGCGTCGGCTCTGCCCTCGGCCTGGAGCGCCCAGGCCCGGAGCTCTGCCAGATGCTGCCGCTCGTCGTCGCCGAGCGGGGCCGAGAACTGCCCGGCCGTGGCCAGCGCGGTGCGCTCCAGCTCCACCTGCTCGTTCTCGTCGGCCACGTCGTCCTCGGCCCGGTCGAGGGCGGCGGCCAGCACCCTAGTGGTGGGCGGCTTCGCTTTTCGGGGACGGTGGTGTTCCACGGTCTCGGTGTGGACATCGAGGGTCCGGGCGAAGGCGGCCGGTGACGAGAAGAGCCGCTTCTTCAACAGCTTGAGCGAGAACTCCTCGGCCATCCGGCTGGCCTCGTCGTCACTAGCGTGCCGGCGGCTCTCGGAGTACTGCTGCAGCAGCCGGTGTGCTTCTTCCTCCTCGTGCGTGTAGTGGACGGGGATCGCCTCGATGACCCGTGTGGGGAACCTCGGGGTCCCGTCGGGCAACGGGGGCAGCTCGGACTTGAGGCGGCGCACCATGACCCGCTGCAGCTGGGCTGGATCGGGCTCCACACCCCGGGCAAAGCGCTGGGCGTCGAGCAGCTCGAGGAGGGCTGTCCATGACTCCCGGTAGCCGTTGTGAGGGGTCGCCGAGAGAAAGAGGCGGTGCTCGAAGTGCGGAGCGATCGCTCGGATTGCGGTGGTGCGCTGGGAGTCGGTGGCGTAGCGGCCGCGGCCCGACGGGGCGGCGTTGTGGATTTCGTCCACGATCAGCAGGTCGAAGGTGCGGGGGTAAGTGGGCACCGGCGGCAGCACCTCGCGCAGGAGCCGCATGGGCCGGTCCCGCTTGAGCCAGTCGATCGAGCAGATCAGGCGCGGGTAGTGAGTCCAGGGGTTGGCCCGCAGGCCGTGGGTGCGGCGCAGCCAGCGCAGCAGGTCGCTGTCCACGATGCGGAACTCCAGGCCGAACTTCTCGGCCAGCTCGTCCCGCCACTTCACGCAGAGGCTGGCGGGGCACACGACGAGGACGGTGCGGGCCCGGTGGCGCAGCAGGAGCTCCTGCATCACCAGGCCGGCTTCTATGGTCTTCCCGAGTCCCACGTCGTCGGCGATGAGCAGGTTGACCCTGGGCATGCGCAGCGCCCGCACCACTGGGTCGAGCTGGTAG
>JALYHE010000133.1 GCA_030776705.1 Actinomycetota bacterium
GCATGGCGGCGTACACCCTCCACGCCAAGCGGGATGCTCGGGAGACGACGGCCGCGGCGCGGGCCGCCTTCCTCGACCGCTTCGACCGCATGGTCGACCCCGAAGGCCAGCTGCCTGCCGCTGAGCGCCACCGCCGGGCGGCGGCCGCTCGGAAGGCCTACTTCACACGCCTGGCGCTTCGATCGGCGCAGGCCCGGCGGGCCAGAGCCTCCGCTACAGATCCTCAGACGTCGAGGAGGCGAGCGGGCACCAACGAGACGGGGAACGGCTCGTCGGCCACGAACTCCTCCTCGCCTCGAACCTCGGCCACCGACTCGTAGTCCTCACCGGCCAGTCGCAATACGGTGAGCATGACGGGCGGTTCAGGATCGAGCAGCCAGTAGAAAGGTACGCCGGCGGCGGCATACGCCAACCTCTTGGAGCCCAAGTCGTGGCGGCGGCTGCTCGGTGACAGCACCTCCCCGACGAGCAGCGGCGGGCGCGTCAGGCGCGCCTCGCCGATCTCGCCTTCCTCGATTACGACGACGTCGGGCTGCAGCGAAGTGGTGAGCTGGGACACGAACTCCACCGGCCCCGCAAGCACCGCCGTCCCCGCCCGGCGGGCTGGCCACAGCAGCCGAGAAAGGGCGCCGACGACCAGCTGGTGAACCGGGGCGGGAACCGGCGTCACCACCAGGGACCCGTCGATGAGCTCGTAGCGGCGGCCGTCGTCAGGCAGGCGCTCGAGGTCCTGGTAGGTGAGCGGCGTGCTCGCCGGCAGCGGCAACGCCATGGTCACAGCCGGTCGCCCAGGGCCAGGCGCTTGTGGGCCTCCCGGGCCCGTTCGTCGGCAGCCGAGGCCGCATAGCGCTGGAGCATGTCCCTCCCCCGCCACCCGGCCAGGCGCATTAGGTCGCCCTCGTTTCCCCCGGCCGACAGCCAGGCGTGGGCGAAGGTGTGGCGGAGCTGGTGGGGATGGATCATCCCGATCCCGGCCCGCCGGCCCCGTCGCTTCAACATGGTGGCTATCCCCGACTCGTTGAGACGGCCACGCCGCTGGATCCAAAGCCACGGCATCTCGGCGTGTGGGTGCCGAGCCCGCGCCCGCAGGTAACGGTCCAACGACAACGCCGTCTTGCGCCCGAAGGGACAGGCCCGCTCGCGCCTTCCCTTGCCCAGCACGAAGGCCACCTGCTGGTCGAGGTCCAGGTCTTCCACCCGCATGGCGAGCAGCTCGCCCCGGCGCATGCCCGTGTCGAGCAAGAGGCGGATGAGGGCCTGGTCCCTTCGGTCCTCGAAGGCAGGACCGGCGCAGTCGGCCAGCAGCTTCTTGAGGTCGTCTTCGGCCAGGAGCGGCACGGGCTGCTCTGGAACCTGGGGCGGCGTCATGTTGGCCATGGGGCTCGTGGCCAGCTCGCCCTCGTCGACGAGGTACTTGAAGAACTGCTGCAGGGCCCGGAAGCGGTTGGAGGCAGTTGAGGGCTTCCACCGGGCCAGCACGTCGGCGATGTAGGCCTCCACGTGCTCCCGCCCAATGCGCTCCACCCGGGAAGGCAGCTCCTGGCGGTCGAGGAAGCGAGCGAACTGCTCCACGGCCTCGAGGTAGGTGTCGACCGTACGGGGAGAGCGGTTGGCGGCCCGCAGGTAGCGCTCGAAGGACCTCGACAAGTCCCGGACGTCGCCTACCATCGGTGTCCGCCGAGGCATGTCGTCAGGCCGAGTTATATGCGTTTGCTGCGCTGTGCTTCGCCGAGGCACCGGCGCAGACTAGCATAAGCCCAGGTCAGGCGGCTGTTTCGACGGGGAGTGGCGCAGCCAGGTAGCGCACCTGCTTTGGGGGCAGGCGGTCGGGGGTTCAAATCCCCCCTCCCCGACGGCTACGGTTCGTTCACATCTGCGGGTGTAGCTCAACGGTAGAGCTCCAGCCTTCCAAGCTGGTGACGCGGGTTCGACTCCCGTCACCCGCTCCAACCGTCTTCCGGTGAGGATCACCGAGGTCGAGCTGCGGCGGGTCCGCCTGCCCCTGGTCACGCCCTTCCGCACGGGCGCCGGCCAGACGGACGTCCGCGACGTCCTCCTCGTCAAGGTGTCCACGACGGAGGCCGAGGGCTGGGGCGAGTGCACGGCCATGGGCGAGCCCACCTACACGTCCGAGTACGTCGACGGGGCCCACCACGTCATCCACCACCACCTCGTCCCCCGGCTGGTGGACCGCCCCAGCCTGACCGCCGACTCCGTGGCTCCCGCCCTGGCCGCCGTGAAAGGCCATCCCATGGCCAAGACGGCGCTCGAGATGGCGGTGCTGGACGCCGAGCTGCGCTCCGCCGGCACCTCCCTGGCCGCTCACCTGGGTGGCGCCCGGGAGGCCGTCGACGCCGGCGTCTCGGTGGGCATGGCCGGCTCCGTCGCCGAGTTGCTCACCTCCGTCGGCCACCACGTCGACGCCGGCTACCGCCGGGTCAAGATCAAGGTCGGCCCGGGCTGGGACGTCGAGCCGGTGCGAGCCGTGCGGGAGCGGTTCGCCGACGTCACCCTCCAGGTGGACGCCAACGGCGCCTACCGTCCGGCCGAGGCTGCGCCACTGGTCGAGCTGGACACCTTCGAGCTGGCCATGATCGAGCAGCCCTTCGGCCCCGACGAGCTGATCGCCCACGCCGAGCTGGCTCGGCGTCTGCGCACCCCCGTGTGCCTCGACGAGTCCATCACCTCGGCCGCCGCCGCCCAGTCGGCCATCGCCTTGGGAGCGGCCTCGGTCGTCAACGTCAAGGCCAGCCGGGTGGGCGGATACCTCGAGGCCCGCCGGGTGCACGACGTGTGCCTGGCGACCGGCGTGCCCGTGTGGTGCGGCGGGATGCTCGAGAGCGGCCTGGGCCGGGCCGCCAACGTGGCCCTGGCCTCGCTTCCCGGCTTCACCCTCCCCGGCGACCTGTCCGCCTCCGACCGGTACTACGAGCAGGACCTCACCCCCCCCTTCGTGCTCGAGGATGGCCGCCTCCGGGTGCCCACCGGCCCGGGTCTGGGCGTGGAGGTCCTGGACGACGTGATCGAGGCGTTCACGACCTCCGTCGAGCGGGTGGGGCCGGGCCCGAGGGCCTGACGGGCTCGACCGAGGCGGCGCGCCTACGGGCGCAGGACGATCTTGATGGCCCCGTCCTGCTTCTTCTGGAAGATCTCGTAGCCGTGGGGTGCCTCGTCCAGGGGCAGCACGTGGGTGGCCAGGTCCCTGGTGCCCAACGGGTCGTCCTCGCCCAGCAGGGGCAGGATCTCGTCGGTCCAGCGGCGCACGTTGGCCTGTCCCCACCGCAGCGTGATCTGCTTGTCGAACAGGTCGCCGAGCGGGAACATCTGCATGGCCCCGGCGTACACCCCCGTCACCGACAGGGTGCCACCCCGGCGGACCGAGCCCATCGAGGTGTGAAGGGCGAAGAGCTTGTCGACCTGAAGCTTGGTGGCTTGCAGCACCGAGTCCGCCCGAGAGCCGGCCGCCTCCATCCCCACCGCGTCGATGGCGGCGTCCAGTCCCCGGTCCTCGGTCATCTCGCAGATCGCGGCGGTGACGTCGTCCACCTCGCCGAAGTCGACGGTCTCGCAGCCGTGGCGGGCGGCCATGGCCAGGCGCTCGGGGACCTGGTCCACGCCGATGACCCGCCCCGCCCCCATGTGTCGGGCGATGCGAGCGCACATCTGGCCCACGGGGCCCAGCCCGAACACGCCCACCGTGTCGCCGGGCTCGAACTGGGCGTAGACCACCGCCTGCCACGCCGTGGGGAGCACGTCCGAGAGGAAGAGAAAGCGGTTGTCGGGCGGTCCCTCGGGCACCTTGACGGGGCCGAAGTGGGCCTGCGGGACCCGCAGGTACTCGGCCTGGCCACCGGGGACGCCGCCGTAGAGCACCGTGTAGCCGAACAGGCTGGCCCCCTTGCGCACCTTCTTGTTCTGGGTGGTGTCGCACTGCGAGTGCAGGCCCCGGTTGCAGAAGAAGCAGCTCCCGCAGGCAATGTTGAACGGGACAACGACCCGGTCACCGGGCGATATGTGGGTGACCTCCCGACCCACCTCCTCCACCACGCCCATGGGCTCGTGGCCGATGATGTCGCCCTCGCGCATGGCCGGCCACAGCTTGCTGTACAGGTGCAGGTCCGAACCGCAGATCGCCGTCGAGGTGATCCGCACGATGGCGTCGGTGGGTTCCTCGATGGCCGGGTCGGGCACCGTGTCCACCCGCACGTCCTCCTTGCCGTGCCACACCACTGCTCTCATGTCGAAGCGCCTCCCACGCCGGCGCGCAGCTCCCGCCAGCGGAACGGGCCGCCGGTCGAGGGCGACAGCGGCGGCGTATCGATGCCCGAGCGGCTGCGAATGCCTTCGAGGAGCTCGAGCAGCGTCTCCCTCGCGTTGAAGCGCGGCTGCCAACCGAGCTCCCGGCGAGCCCTGCTCGTGTCCAACAGCGGCGCGGCCAGGGCCAGGTCGACCCATCCGGGGGAGGTGGGTTGGGCCCGCAGTCGCCACGACAGGCCGGTGCCGGCGCGCACGGCGGCGGCGGGCACCCGGACGGTTCGAGCACCCAGCAGGCGGGCCAGCTCCGACGAGTCGAGCACGGGATCGGCGGCCACGTTGAAGGCGCCCCGCACGTCGCGGGTCACAGCCAGGTGGTAGGCGTCGCCGACGTCGAGGGAGTGCACGACCTGGAAGCGGACGCCTTGCACGTCGGGCACGACCGGGATCAAGGCCGGCATCACCAGCCTGGTGGGCACGAACGGCCCCAGGAACAGCCGGCGCACCCTGGAGGCGGCCTCGCGCTTGAACACCAGGGCGGTGCGGAGCCGCACCACCCTCACGTCGGGGAACTCGGCCTCGAAGCGGTCCAGCCGGCGCTCGACCTCTGCCTTGTGCCTGGAGTAGAAGCTGGTGGCCACCCCTTCGGTGGGCCAGCTCTCGTCGACGGGTTGGTCCTTGGGGCCGGGCGAGTATGCGCCGACGGATGAGGCGTGGACCAGTACCTTGACACCGGCGTCGGCCACGGCACGGAACACCCTCTGGCTCCCGACCACGTTGACCTGTCTTAGCGCATGCAGCTGGTGAGAGGGCTGGACGACCCAAGCCAGGTGGACCACGGCGTCGGCCCCCCGGAACAGCGGGACCAGGTCAGAGGTGGCGACGTCGGCCTGGACCCACTCCGTCTTGTCAGCTCGGAGCCTGGGAAGGCGCCGGGCCAGGCCCAGCACCGATCCCACCTCGGGGTCTTGGCCCAGGGCCCGAAGGAGGCTCGTGCCTACGTTCCCCGTCGCCCCGGTGACCACCACCCTCACGGGCTAGACGGCGCGACAACACGAGGCCGGGCCCATGGCCCGGCCTCGTGAGTGGATCCGGGTGAAGGCTCGCTGCTTCTCAGGTGGGCGGGTTGAAGCCCTCGCCGAGGGGGACCGAGGGATCGCGAGCGTCCTTCATGGCCTCCTCGTGGGTCTCACCGGTTCCCTGGCGGGGGAAGCCTTCCTCGTCCTCGGTCAAGGTGGCCGCTATCTCGTTGCCCTGCCCGTCGTAGAGCGAGTACTCGGCCGGGCCACCCTGTTCCTGGGACAGCGGGGTCTCGGACCCCTCACCTCCCGGTGTCCGACGCTGGGGATGGTCGCTCGAGCCTGTGCGGTTCTCCTCGGGCTGCATGCTCTGGTCAGCCATCTCGCCTCCCTTTGGCGCGTTGCACCTGTTACGTAGCAGTTCTTATACCCGTGGCGGAGCGTCCACAACCGCGGGACAATCGCGGGGTGACCAACGTACACCACTGCCCGTCGTGCGAGCTGGTTTTCCGCAACAAGACCGAGCTCGAGTACCACTGGGCCGAAGAGCACGATCCCCAGCTACAGGCTGCCGTCGAGGACGCCGTCGAGGCAGAGAGAGAGCAGAGAGAGCAGCGGGGAGGTGAGCCCCCTGCCAACCCTGCCTGAGAGCGAGGTCGAGGACGCCCTGGCCTCGCTCCCGGGTTGGTCGGTGCAGGAGGGCGCCGTGGTCAAGCAGTACTCCCTGCCGTCCTTCCCCGCCGCCATCTCCTTCGTCAACACGGTGGCGGGCCTCGCCGAGGAGGCCGACCACCATCCCGATCTCGACATCCGCTACGACAAGGTCCGGGTGGCGCTGGTGACCCACAGCGTCGGGGGCATCACCGACAAGGACCTGGCCATGGCCAGCCGCATCGAGGCAGAAGCCACCCGCTAGCCGCTCCACGGCGCCCACCGCCGGCCGGTGTGGTCGACTGAGGGCATGGAGGGCTTCGAGACCACCACCTACGGCCAGCACATGGCCGGCGCCTACGACGCCTACGTCCGGGACAAGTTCGACGAGGAGGCCGAGGTAGAGCTGCTGGCCGAGCTGGCGGGCGGCGGTCGCGTCCTCGAGCTGGGGGTGGGCACAGGACGGGTGGCCATACCGCTTTCCCGACTGGGACTCGAGGTGCACGGCATCGAAGCATCGCCCGAGATGGTGGAGCAGCTGCGGGCCAAGCCCGGTGGCGACGGCGTCGGTGTCACGATCGGCGACTTCGCCGACGTCGACGTGCCCGGGAACTTCTCGCTGTGCCTAGCCGTGTTCAGCACGCTGTTCATGCTGCGCTCGCAGGCCGAGCAACTGCGCTGCTTCGCCAACGTGGCCGCCCACCTGGAACCGGGTGGGGCCTTCGTGGTGGAGGCCTTCGTGCCCAAGTTCGGAGGCGGGGACTGCCAGTCGCTGGAGGTGCTGCGCACCGACGTCGACTCGGTGCTGCTCGAGGCGTCACGGGTGGACCCCGTCCAGCAGCGGGTCGACATCCAGCGCATCGCCCTGGGCAAGGGTGGCGTCGAGCTCTACCCCTCGTCGGTGCGCTACGCCTACCCGGCCGAGCTCGACCTCATGGCCCGCCTCGCTGGCCTCCGACTGCGCCACCGCTGGGCCGGGTGGCGTCGCCAGGAGCTCACCGCCGACAGCGTATGGAACGTGTCGGTGTACGAGCGCCCGGACTGAGCGCTCGCCCTACCCGACCGGTGCCCGGACCAGCCGCCGCTTCAGCTCCTTTCGGGAGTTGGCCGCCTTGGCGATCACCGTGCCGGCATAGGGCACGCCGCCGCGCACCACCCGCTCTCGCACGGCCAGCCAGGCACACACCCCCCGCTCGGCCAGCCAGGCCGGGGCGAACAAGGAGCAGCTGGGCGGGAAAACGGCGGCCCCGCCGGCCCGCCGGCGGCCGACCTCGGCCGTGGCCACGCTCAGCAGCGCGAAGAGAGCGAGCGCCTCGAGCCCCCACCGCGCCACCAGGGCCGCCATCCCCGGGACCACCGCCAGCTCGGCCGCCATGCGGGCCGGCAGGGCGAAGTCGTCGTAGGCCTGGCGGACCCGCTGGGACCAGAAGTGCCCAGCCGGAGGGGGCAGCCGCCGCACGTAGAAGTCGAGGGGGCTGACCACCCGACCGCCCATCACCTCGACGGTGCGCATGAGCTCCAGGTTCTCGAACAGGCAGTCGCCGTCGTAGCCGCCCGCGGCCAGCACCCGGGAGCGGCACACCCCGAGCGTCCCGGGAAAGTCGGCCCCGAATGCCCGGTTCACCAGGCTGCGAGCCGTGTCCCACCGGGCGTGCCAGGGAAGGGGGTCGAAGTAGTTCTGGGGTCGCACCAGGTCGGCCCACTCGAGCAGGACCGCCATGCGCTCGAGGCCCCCGTCGTCGTAGCGCACGTCGTCGTCGGCCACCACGCCCCGCTCGTGGCGGGCCGCCCTGAGCCCGGTGACCACCCCGTTCACCTTGCCGTAGCGCCCGTGGAGGTCGTCGTCGACGGGCATATGCCTCACCAGGGCGCCGAAGGCCCGGCCGTGGGCAGCGAAGACCTCCGGGTCGGAGCCGTCGACCACGATGGCGTCGGCCCTGCGTCCGAGCCAGGCGAGATAGTCCACCAGTTCCTGATCGGGGTCGAAGCGCCAGCGCCGCAGGGGCAGCACGTAGCTCAGGGGGGCTCCGGCCACGGACTACCGGCCGTCTCAACCGGAGCGGCTGAGAGCCTCGCCGCCCGGCGCCAGGACGGGTCCGCCCTCTTCGGGCAGAGGGGCCAGCAGCGAGGTCCGCCCCTCGGCCCAGGCGTCGAGGAGATGCCGGGCGAAGCGGTCCTCCACGAGCATGGCGGCCCGGGCGCCGAACAAGATGTCGGCGGCAAGGGTGGGCTCGGCCCGGGCCAGGCCCCCGGCCAGGGCCCGCAGGGCGACCACCTCGTGGTGAGCGTCGGCGTCCACGTGCACCTCGTAGAACTCCTGGGCCTCGGCGCCCAGGCCCAGTCGACTCATGGCGTCGCGGTAGCGGGCCATGGGCACCACCGAGGTGGCCTCGAAGAGGGCCAGGTGCCCCACCAGGGCTCCCCGCAGGCGCCGGTGCAACCCGAGCATCGAGATCAGGTTGGTGGTGGCCAACGTGGTTCCGGGCAGGAGGTGGAGGTAGGCCCCGTAGGCGGGGTCGAGCCCCAGGGTGGCCATGGTGGTGGCGAACAGCTTCGAGTGCATGGCGGCCTCGACCCCACCGCCGTACTCCCCCAGCTGGATCTCGATGAAGGCCGCCTTGGGGCCGTCACCGAGGCGCGGGATCCCCCACGTGTGCGGATCGGCCTCCTTCAGCTGGTACGCCGAGCGGTGCACGGCGAACTCGCGCATCTCCTGCAGGGTTCCCCGCTCCTGCATGTACAGGGACAGGGACGGTCCGTCACCGGCGTCGATCACCTGGCGCAGGGCCCGCTCCATGCCGCCCGGCTCGGGGACCGGCGCCGGGCCGAGCTCCTCGCGCAGCCGCCGCTCGAAGCCCGACTCGAGCCTCCGCCGGAGGGCCAGCAGCGACGGCTCCCACTCCCACGCTTCGTCCACGCCTGCCAGTGAGCGGTAGTGCAGCTCGTAGCAGCAATAAAGGGCCAGTTGGGAGTCGTCACCACACAGCGGATCGTCCTCGGGCGGCGGCGCCGGCGGCACCTCGTGCGGGGGTTCGAGGAGGTGCTCGAGCAGGTGGGCGCTGAGTGGCCCGCGTGGAGGGGGAGGGGGCGGCCCGAGGTAACCGGTGATCCGCTCAGCCACGCCACGCCTCCATTTCTCTCCGGCCCGGCCTGGCCGAGGAACCAGCCACGTGATCCTAGGCCAGCTCAGGCGGTGGCGAAGAGCGTGAGGGTGCGCTCGGGCGAGATGTCTGCCAGGTGCTCGCGGAAGATGCGGTAGTAGGCGGCCTCCTCCTTAGAGCGGAGGTGACGGGTCATGGGGTCGTCGTCGTCGACGGCCTCACGGTCTTCGTCTTTGCCCAGAGCCACGGCCGCGCCCGAGCCGTCGCCGAACTCGGCCTTCTCCCGCCACAGCACCTCGTCGGGGAGCCAACCCTCGAAGGCAAGTCGCAGGAGCCACTTCTCGGGCCGGCTCTCCGAGCGCAGCTTCCACCCGGCGGGGATGTCCAGGCTGAAGGCGATCACGTCGAGGTCGAGGAAGGGAACCCTGGCCTCCAGCCCGTAGTACATGGTGACCCGGTCACAGCGCTGCAGGTTCAGGCCGTGGAGGCTCTCGACGGTGCGGACGATCTCCTCCTGAAGGTCGACGTCCTCCTCGATGGCGCGCTGGTAGTCGTAGCCGGCGAAGAGCTCGTCCACTCCCTCCCCGGTGAGGACCACCTTCACCCTGCTCACGGCCAGCTCGGAGAGGAAGTAGTTGGGCACGGCGCTGCGCACCAGCGAGGGATCGAACGACTCGATGATCCGCACCACGTCCGGCAGCGCGGCGCGGGCCTCGCGGCGGTTGAAGACTCGCTCGTGGTGCTCGGTGCCGAGGTGCTCGGACACGATGCGGGCTAGCTTCAGGTCGGCGCTCCCCTCCGAGCCGACCGCGAAGGTCTGCAGCGTCTGGCCGCTGCGCCGGTAGCAGTTGGCGGCCACGGCGGCCACGATGCTGCTGTCGAGCCCTCCGGAGAGGAAAACCCCGACGGGCACGTCGGCCATCATCCACCGCTCCACGGCGTCCACCACGGTGGCCCGAAGCTCGTGTATGAGCTCCTGGGGCGGTTCGGCGTCGGGGCCTTCGGGAGGTGGGAAGCGCTCCTGGCGGTCTGGCGGGACGGGGCTGGCGAAGCGCACCAGACCTTCGTCCGGGGTCCAGTAATGGCCGGGCGGGAACAGCGCCACTTCGGGCTGCCATTCGGCGTCGAACGCCCCCATCTCGGAGGCAAAGATCACTTCCCCGTCCCGCTGGGCCCAGTACAGCGGCTTGATCCCTACCGGGTCCCTGGCCGCCACGAAGCGGTCGTCCTGGCCCGCCACCAGCAGGGCGTACATGCCGGTGAGCTTCTCCAGCGCGCCCGGGCCTTCCTGCTCGACCAGGTTGAGCGCCACCTCGTTGTCCGACGCGCTCGTGAACATCACGTCGGGGTGCAGGCCACTGCGGATCTGCTCGTGGTTGTAGATCTCGCCGTTGCCGACCATGTGAAGACGCCCGTCCTCGCTGGTCAGCGGCTGGCGACCGCCGCTGGGGTCGACGATCGAGAGACGTCTGTGACCGAGCCAGGCCGAGGGCAGCGCCACGGCTCCCTGGCCGTCCGGGCCGCGGTGGCTGAGACGGCGCAGCATCCGCAGTCCTGTGGCCGCGTCCTGTCGGCCGTAGATGCCGACGATTCCACACATGACAGTTCCTGGGCCCTTTTCGAGTGTGGCAGCCCTAGCCCCCGCAATGTCAAATCAGGGCCCTTGACATTTGGATTTCCGCCATGTTTCGGCGCGGTAAATCGACCACCCGCATTGACGGCTCGGCGACACCCGGGGCCCTGGCTCAGGCGGGGCGGCCGGCGGACCGCGGCGGACCGGTCAGCCCAGGGAGCGGTCCTCGCGGGTGCTCAGCGTCCTGGCCTGGGCCAGGCGCTGCCCGAGCTCGGCCAGCCCCGCCTCGTCGGTGGCCTGGGCCAGCTTCGGGAACACCTCGCCCTCTTCCTCCTGCACGTGGTGCTCCACCCCCTGGCGGAGCGTTCTGAACGCATCCTCGAACTCGGGGTCGTCGGGTGACATCTCGCTCACCCTGGCCATGGCGTCCTTTGCTTCCTGGTGCTCGCGCTCGGCTTCGTCCATGAGCTCGTCACCGCCGGGCACTTCGGCCCTTATGAACGGGTAAAGCACCTGCTCCTCAATCCGGCTGTGGGTGTTGAGCGACTGGATTATCTCGTGGACCACGCGGTCGCGCTGCTCCCCCTGCTGGCGCTCGAACCGCTCGAACATGTCGCTCACCTGCTTGTGGTCCTCGGTGAGCATGTCGATGGCGTTGGCCGGGCTCATTCCTACCCCCTTGCGGTCTTGGTGGACCGACCCTAACCGGCGAAGGCGGCGCAGGTCCTCCTAGCCCGAGCGGCGCCTGGGTGGCTCCCAAACTGCCACGTCGAGCGCGGTACGGAGGTTGGCCCGTACTACTTCGATCGACTCGTCGTCGTTGATGAGCCGCAGGGTCTGCTTGATGAGGGCCTCCACCATGCCCAGCTTGTAGCGGTCGAGGGCAGGCGCGTCTCGCAGAGCGTGCTGCATGAGGCCCTCGAGGTACAGCGGAGGAAGGCTCACCCGGCCCTGTCAGGCCGCACGGCGGTCGACCGCGTCCTCGGCCCAACGCAGGAGCGCCTCGGGCGCCAGGGCACCCACCCGGCGGTCGACCACCGTCCCCCGGTCGAGGACGACCAGGGTGGGGATGCTCCGGGCCGCGAAGCGGGCGGAGACGCGGGGAGCTTGGTCCACGTTCACCTTGACGACCTTGGCCCTTCCGGCCAGCGCTCGGGCGGCCTGCTCGACGGCTGGGGCCACGGCGTGGCACGGCCCGCACCAGGGCGCCCACAGATCGACCAGCACCGGGACCGGGGACCGGTCCGCCACCTCGCCGAAGTCGTCGTCGCCGGCGGCCGTCAACCAGGGAAGCGGCGCTCGGCAGCTGCCACAGCGGGGAACGCCGTTGGCCGCGGCCGGTAGCCGGTTCTTCTTACCGCAGGCGGGACAGGCCACTACGTCGCTCACGTCCCGGCCTTCCCGGACATCCCCAGCTTGAAGCCGGCCAGAGCCTCGACCCGTCGCAGGAAGTCAGGGCTGCGGCGGAAGCGGGGAGCCATCTCCTCGTAGGCCGCCCCGGAGGCCCGCCAGCGCAGGATCCGCCGCTCCAGAGGGCGCAGCACGTCGCCTTGGAGCCGGGGACCGCCCTGGCGCTCGAGCTGGGCCATGGTGCGCACCCGGCCCACCCACTCGGGGCTGCGCCGGAAGCGGCGACCGATCTCGGCGTAGTCGAGGCCCTCGTCCACCAGCCGGAGGACGCGGCGCTCGACGGGGCGAAGGCTGGGATCGTGAGGCACCCGGTCAGTCACCTCCTTCAGGACTCCTCAGGGTAGTCCCTTCCCCTGGTCAGCTTCCCCGCGCGTGCCGTGCGCCCCCAGGGATTCGAACCCTGAACCTGCGGATTAAGAGTCCGTTGCTCTGCCGTTGAGCTAGAGGCGCGAGGGGCCAGTTTACCGACGAGGTGAAGGGTGACCGAGGGGACTTGAACCCCCGACCTCCAGGGCCACAACCTGGCGCTCTAACCGGACTGAGCTACGGCCACCGTGCTGCAACCAGCATTGCAGGTCGTGAGGGGAAGGCAGAAACACACCGCTGTGAGCCTCGAGGCCCGAACGGGGGTAGAAATGGAGTGACGCCCCTGTAGCTCAGCTGGACAGAGCGGCTGCCTTCTAAGCAGCGGGTCGTAGGTTCGAGTCCTACCGGGGGCGCAAGTAAAAGCCCGGATCTTCGTGCGGCTTCCCGGCCGTGCGTGCGGTCGCTTCCGAGCGGGATCGGCTCCGTCGACATAGCCCGGGTGGCTCGGAGGGGGCGTATGGACGTCCTGTCGCCTGGGAGTCGTTCCGGGCTGTCACGGGAACCGCACCTTCGGGGACCCACTTTGATCCATCCCGGGCTCAACTCGGCCTCCCAGTTCTTGCGGGTCCTAACCGCCCGCCTCAGGCCCCGTGAACCGAACAGGCGGCTCGATCAGGTGTGGCTTTGGTCCGTCGTCGGCCGGAACCAGCCACGGGTCATGGAGCGCCACGTCTGGAGCGAACTTCCAGCGCCGGCCGACGCGCTCGATGCCGATCGGATAGAGGACCAGCGAGCCGCTGTCGTCGATGTGCAGCCGAAGGAAGTTCTTCTGGTCCATATGGTGCAGCGGGGCGAATGCCTCGTTCCCGTGGTAGCCGAGGCAGTTGGTGACCCACAGGTAGCCGGAGACGCCGAGGACCCCGCCGACTCCCCCGAGCACCCAAACCAGGCCGAGAAACGCTAGGAGGGACGTCGCCCCGCCGAGGTCGGATGTGAGCCGGGAGGCTACGACGATGAGCGCGCCGAGGCCCCCGAATTGCAGGGCCGAGTGCCCGACGCCGATGAGCAAGCGGGGCAGACGCTTGGCGTCGTGGGCGAGTCGGATCATGGCTGCGAAAGTCGCGATGACCAGAATGATCAGCAGGAACCCGCTTGGGCTCTCCCACAGAGCCGGCCCCAGGTCGGCGAAGCCCAGGTCTCGATGGCGGTCGTCCAAGTGCAGGGTGAGCATGAACACCACGACCACTTGGAGCGTGCCCAGCGCGCCGGCAAGCGGCAGGTTGTAAGCCGGAAGAAGCCAGATGCGCTTTCGGAGCCGGCGTGACCAGTCGGCGACGGATAGACCGCGGCACGGCGGAGCGGGGCGGCGGCCTCTTCGCTCGGTGGGGGGCGACTTCGGGGACGTCGTGCGTGGGGTGGAGGAAGGCCCCACCCCCGCCGGCCGTGACCAGCTGGGTCTCGCCGTTCTCGGACGTGAAGCGGGCGTAGTGGTGGCGCCCGCTCTTGAGGTAGAGGGCGATTCGCGCCCCCGCCGGCTTCACCACCTCCCGCTCGAGGTCGGTGAGGTCCCTGGTCGAGAGCACCTCCGAGCTCTTGCGACCGCTCTCGACCTCCTTGGCCATGCAGAGGATGATCTGGTCGCCGGCCTCGACGTCCTGAGCGACCTGGCGGAAGTAGGCCATCTGCGGCTCGTCGAGGTAGTTGCCGAATTGCAGGTCGATCCCCCACAGCCACCAGCGGTGCGGGAGGCGGATGGCGAAGTAGCTACGGGTCTGCGAGGTCGTCCACCCGCCGATCGGGCGTTGGCGGCAGAAGAGGTTGGTGAAGTTGACGAGGCCGTCATACCAGTCGTGGCTACCGGGGATGGCGAACAACTCCGGCGCTGAACCCGGCGGAGGGCACGGCATCGCCGCCCGGTAGGGACCGAGGAAGCGATTGTTGTACTCCTCGCTCGTGGGGACGGGGTACACCTGGTCGCCTCCCAGGACCAGAAGCGAACCCCGCTCCAGGTGGTGTATCTCGCCGTCGTCGGCGAGCTCGAGGTCCTCGCCAACCAGGAGAGAGGCGACGCTGAAAGTCGAGTTCCATCCGTCGCCGAGATCTGACATGTAGTCGATCCAGAGCTGGTCCTGTTCAGTTCGGTCCTCGACCTTGGAGGCAGAGAGGCCCTGCATCTGTCGACTGTCGGTGTATGACGTCGAGAAGCCCGATGCCAAGACGCGACCGGCGGTATCGATGAGCCGGTGGGGGTCCAACCACCGGACCATCGCCCGGCGGACGAAGCCCAGCTCGTCGTCGCAGGTCGGTCGCTTCGGGCATTCGCCGTCTCCTCGGCCTCGGTCAGTCGACTTGTTCACGGGCACATTCTGACCGCCGGTGCCTCACACGCGAACACGCACCAGGCCGATGGATACGGTCTTGGGGGCCGGTGCGGATGAGTCCTTCGCAAGCGGAGGGCGCACCTGTCACCTCGCGACATCGCGAGCGATCTACGCTGGGTGGCTCAAGGATGCGTGGTGCGCCTCTCCGGGGTCGGCGACCGAAGCCCCTACGAACCTTTGTCTCTCGGGGGATTCCTGCTGGTAGCCGGAACACCGTCTTGCGGGCGCCGACGACTGCACCGCCTACCTGGGCTCGCTGGTGCTTGTAATCATGGTGTGACTGGAGGCCGGGTGGCCAGGACCCGCTCGCGGGTGGGTACCCGCCAGAGCACGTACGCCGCCCCCACCAGCCCGAGGACCACAACCAGCGCGCCGATAGCTCGGTTGTCGATGGCGAACAGTCCGCTGCCCAGGGATGCGGCGAGGATCATCACCACGGCGACGACCTTGGCCCGGCGAGGCATGCCAGGCCGGCCCGATGGTCGCGCACCAGAGGTCCAATACGGGGCAGGTCGAGCACCCACTGCTCGAAGCGAGGGTTGGAGCGGGCAAAACAGGCGGCGGCCACCACGAAGAAGACCGTCGTCGGCAGGCCGGGGACAACCACGCCGATGCCTCCCAGCACCACGGACAGCCCGCCGA
>JALYHE010000134.1 GCA_030776705.1 Actinomycetota bacterium
GCCCAGGAGGAAGCGGGGCTTCCCGTCACCCCGATGCGCGTGGGCGGCGCGCCGGCCGACGCCGGGCCGGAGCCGCCCACCCCCGATGCCGCCGAGCCACCACCTCCTCCGTCTCCTCCGTCTCCTCCGTCGCCTCCGCCCCCACCGTCGTGGGGGGAGCCCGTCGACGCCAGCGTCACCGGCGACACCCTGCTCCGGGCCGGTGCCGTCCGGCCCCCCGCCGCCCAGCCCGGCGGCCCCCCCGAGCGGACAGGCAGGCGGCGGTGGTCATGGGCCTTGGCCGCGGCCGGTGCGCTGGCCCTGGCCGGTGGGGCCGCGCTGATGCTGAGGACGGTGGGGACGGCGGAGAGCAGCGAAGCCGACCTGTCCGTCAGGGCAACCGAGCTGCCCAACGGCGAGGTGGGACGGGACCTGACCTACGAGCTCACCATCGTCAACAGCGGGCCTTCCGACGCCAGCGAGGTCACCGTCGTCGACGCCGTGCCCTCGGCCGTGGTCTTCAAGGCCGCTCTCTCGCACAAGAGCTGCAGGGACACTTTGCCCACCATTACCTGCCGGCCGGGCAAGCTGGCCAAGGGCTCGAGGTTGAAGGTGCCCCTCACGATCACGGTCCCCAACCCCGGAAGAATCACCCACACCGCCACCGTCTCCGGCTCCGAGTTGGATCCCCGCACCGACAACAACGCGGCCATCATGAAGACGTCAGTACGCGGTTGGCGCTAGCTCAACCCCACGCTGCGCAGGACCTCTTCCACGTCGGCCACTATGCCGGCGAAGAAGGGGCCGAACTCGGCGTAGCGGGCCGATGCCTCGTCGAAGCGCATGGTGTAGACGACCTCCTTCAGGTCGTCGGGGCGGACGGCGAAGAGGGTAACGCCCCACTCGTAGTCGTCGACGCCGGTAGAGCCCGTGACGAGCTGCAGCACCCGGCCCTTGAAGCTCCGCCCCGTCCGGCCGTGGCCGAGCATGAGCCGCTCCCGCTCCTCGTAGGGCAGCTCGTACCAGTTCTGCTCCGGCGCCCGCCGCTTGGACATCGGGTAGAAGCAGATGGCCCGCATGCCCTCGGGCGGAAGCCGGGGGTGGAGCCGAGGTTCCAGCATCTCGGCCGGCATCCCCTTGGCGTACTCCGAGACCTCGGTGAGCGACACGTAGGAGCTGGCCACCTCGAGCCCCGCCCCCTGGATCCCGGTCTGGAACGCCCTCAGCCGCCACAGGTCGGGGCCGACGGCCAGGAACCCGAGGTCGGCCTTGTGCCCCAGCACCGAGAAGGCCACCACCTGGTGGTCCTCGCTCCGGGCTCGCTTCACCGCCGTGGTCACCGCCTCGGGGTCGGACCCTGGGCCGGCCTTGCAGAAGAGATGGAGCACGCCCCATCCCGTCGCCGGCGACAGCGCCTCCGGCACTACTCCTCGCCCTGCCGCTGGGACTTGGGCGGCTCGCCTCCGAGCTGCTCGATGGCCGGCTCGAGCTGGCGCGGTGGGGTCTCGCCGGCCCACACCGGCAGGGGCAGCTCCACCTTGGAGTGCTTCTCGTGGGCCGCCACCGCCTTGGCGTGGTACTCCTCGGCCAGGGCCAGGAACTCGGGCTGGTGGTAGGGCCGTCCGTCGATGAGCGGGCCCTGGGTGCCCTCGATGATGGCCACCACGTCCTCCCCGCTCACGGTCCGGTGCGTCTCGAGGGCGTGGGTGACGGCCAGCACCTCGAAGCGGTTGGCCTCCAGCAGCCGCCACGTGCGTTCGTACAGCTCGGCCAGCTTGGCCTCCACCCGGCGGCCGAAGTCCGTGTCGAGCACGCTGCGGTCGGACCCGTCCTCGACCGCCATCTGGGAGCCGGTGATGCCGGCCAGGGTGATGGCCCGGGAGGCCAGCCCCGAGCCCATGCCGGCGAACCCCTCCATCCGCATGGCTGTGTAGGTGGCGCCCCTCAGGTCACCGCCCACGCCCTCGGAGCTGTCGCCCGAGAAGAACAGCCGCTCACCGGCCAGTGAGGCCAGGAAGACCATGACGTCGGCCTCCCGCTCCGACTTCCAGCCCACGAACTGGTCCTCGGGGGGGATGGACGACACAAACCCGCCCACGTCGCCCCGGCGCTCGATGGTGGCCATGTCGATCACGAGGTGCTTGCGGAGCCGGTGGGCCACCACGGCGTGGCACGCCTCGTGAAGGGCCACGGCGTGGCGCTCCCGCTCGATGTACTCGAACTCGTCGGGCAGCCCGTGCTCCTTCAGCTGCTTGGCCTTCAAGATGTCGGCCCAGCTGATGGCGTCGCGCCCGTCCCGGATGGCCACCACCAGCGCCTCGTTCACCGTGTCCTTGATGGTGGCCCCTGTGGCGTAGGGCGTCATGACGGCCAGCTTCTCGACCTGGTCGTCCGTGAGGTCGTGGCTCACCTTGGCCAGGTAACCCTCGTAGGTGCGCTTGCGGCCCTCCTTGGAGGGATACCCCACCTTGTAGATGCGGTCGATGCGGCCGGGCCGGAGCAGGGCCTCGTCCAGGGCCTGGGGCATGTTGGTGGCCATGATGACGAGGATCCGGTACTTGGGCGGCGGCTTGGGTCGCATGCCGAGGGCCCGGCGCACCACCCGGTTGACGAAGCCCCTGGGCTTCTTGAGGCCGGACAGCTCGGCCAGAAGGGCCTGCAGCGTGCCCATGCCGCCACCGCCCATCCCCGCCCCCACGATGAAGCGGGCCAGGAGAGGAGGCCGGCCTCCCTCGGTGGCCCGGGGCAGCTCGGAGCGCATGACCGACGTGGCCACCGCCGGGGAGGCGTAGACCAGCCCGTTGCAGGCGATGAGGGAGTCCCAGGCGTGGGGGGTCCCGGCGAGGGGGGCGTGGCCACCACCGGTCCAGCCTCCGCTGGCCAGGGCTCCACGGTTCCCCAGGGAGTCGGCCTCGTCGAAGAAGACGATGACGCCCCCGTAGCGCAGTGCCAGCTTGCGCAGCTTGCGGAAGAGGGACTTGACCTTGAGGATCCCCACCCCGATGAACATGTTGGTGAAGGCCCCTGGGTCCACGAACACGTAGGGCTTCCCGGTCTCCCCGGCCACGGCCTCGGCCATGAGGGTCTTGCCCGTCCCGGGCGGGCCCCACAGCAGGATGCCCCCAGGCACGTATCCGCCCTTCTCCTCGATGGACTCGGGGCTCTCGAGGAAGAGCATGTTCTCCTTGACCCTCTCCACCACGGCGTCCTGGCCCCACACGTCGCTGAACCGGGTCTTGATGTCGTCGGGGAAGTAGACCTCGACGCCGCCCTTGGACAGGAACCAGAAGATGGCCACGAACTGGAGGACCACGGCGGCCATCAGGAAGAGGACCTGGAGGATCAGAGGGAGGGCGTTCCAGATGGCCATGGGCAGGCGGAACAGGCCCTGCACCGGCGAGACGTCGTAGACGCGTCCCAGCAGCACCGCGACCACGGCCAGCACCACGACCGCCCTGAAGGCCCGCCCCACCCGGTAGCGGGTCCAGTCGTCGAGGCGGCCGGTGCGGCGCTCGAGGCCGCCGAAGACGACCTCCGACCAGAAGTGGTGGTAGCCGGCCGAGCGCTCGCTGACCAGGTAGTGGACCTGGCGGGCGCCCTCCAGGGCGAGAAGAGCCAACAGCCACGCCGCCGAGCGCACGTGGACGCGGACCGCCTCCACGAAGGAGAGGTTGGGGTCGTCGGCCATGGCCGCCCAGACCAGGACCAGCCACGCCGCCGACAGGAGGACCATGAACTTCACCCGGTCCCAGAAGTCCAAGGGCTTGCGGGTGGCCCGCTCGCCCCTCTCCGGGTCGTGGACGGGGGGGGCCGGCCCGGTGTCGTGATCGGGCCAGGCCAGTGTCTCTTCCCGTCTCGCTCCCACGATCAGCGCTCCTTGACCTTCCACGAGGAAACGACCTCGTCGATGACCTTCTCGTTGGCGGCGTAGCAGCCCGCGTCGCAGCTGATGGCCAGCACGTGCACCTTGCGCACGGCGCCGTCGACCAAGGCGACCTGGCGCCACTTCACGAGCCTGCCCTCGGGCGTCTTGATGTTGATCAGCAGCTCGTTGCCGTGCAGCCCGCCGGGCCGCTCCACGTCACGGCTCTCGAGCACCTCCACGCTGTCCTGGGCCTCGCCGTCCAGGGGGTCGAAGTCCAACAGGACCGAACGCAGGGTGGACAGCGAGAAACGGTCCCGTTGCTCGGGCAACAGGGTGCTCACCTGGACGAGGCCGGTGGGATGGTCCGAGACCGACAGGACGTGGTCCAGCGAGGGCCTCGGCGCGGCGTCGAAGGCCACGGACCAGTTGAGCCGCTTGTACTGGTCCCTTGCCTCAGGGGACTGGTCCAGCTTGTTGACCAGCTCGTTCTCGTGGAAGAGCGTCCACTCGTGCGGGACCCGTACGTAGGTGCGGTCGGCACTGCTCTTGACGTAGTGGTACTTCGGTGCCCCGCAGGACGCCGACGCAGCTACCGCGGTGCCGGCCAGAACCATCAGCGCCCGGCCAGGCCATCGGCGGCGAATACGTGGCCGGTACGCCATCGCCTCCAGGCTACCGGCGCCTCCCCCAGGCCTGCGCAAGGGTCCCCGGGTGGCGGGCGAAGTCAGAAGGCGAGCACGCCCACGTCCCACATGGAGGGGAACACGAACAGCAGGAGACCCAGCGGCTCGAGTGCCAGCTGGGGTGCCAGGCCCCGGCGACCCAACCTCCCGAAGCGCCAACCCGACCCTGCCGCGGCCAGCCCGAAGCAGATAACCGCAGCCAGGTAGAAGAAGAACTTCACCTTGACGTCCATGGGTCCTCCTTGCCGCACGCTGCACACGACAGCGGCGCGACAAAGGCTCCCACGAACGCGGAAGGGGCGCCCGGCGGGCGCCCCTTCCCACGATGACGGCTCGGGCTAGAAGTCGTCCATGCCGCCGCCCGGCATGGCCGGCGC
>JALYHE010000135.1 GCA_030776705.1 Actinomycetota bacterium
GGTGGCGGTGGCGAGCGCCCTGGCCCTGGCCGGGGCCGGCCCGGACTCGGTGTGGCTGGCCGGCGCCGGGTTCGGCGTGGCGGCCGGCGCCATCGCAGCCCGCTTCGGCGTCCCGGTGTTGATGGCCCTGTCCGCGGCCCTGGCCTCCCAGGCCGCCCTGCGCCTGGGATCGCCCGGCACGGAGCTGGGGACGGCGGCGCTGGCAGCGGCGGTGTTCGCCCTCCTCCTCGGCGCCGGAGGGCTCAGGCTGCGGACCTCCCGGCGCCGGGGGATGGTGCGTATCGGGGCAGTGGTCGTCGCCGTGGGCGGGTTGGCCAGCCTTTTGGGGCTGCTGGCCGTCCTCCAGGCCCGGCCGTCGGTGGAGACGGGCATCCGGGCCGCCCGGACCGGCATGGACCAGGCCAGCGCCGGTGACGTGGAGGCAGCGTCCCGCTCCCTCGAGGCCGCGGGGAGGTCGTTCGCCACCGCCCACGGCCAGCTTGACGCCTGGTGGGCCAGGCCAGCCCTGGCCGTGCCCGTCGTGGCCCGCCAGAGCAGGGCGGTGCGGGCCATGGCGGCGTCGGGAGTCACGCTGAGCGAGGCCGGCGCCCGGGCCGCGGGCGTGGTGGACCTCGCCCACGTCCGGGTCGACCGGGGCATGGTGCCGCTGGAGCGCGTCGCCGCCCTGGAGGCACCGGCCCGGGAGGCCCACTCGCAGCTGGGCCGGTCCGAGGCCCGCCTGGGCCAGGCTCGCTCACCCTGGCTGCTGCCTCCGGTGTCCAGCCGGCTCGGTGACCTGTCGGAGCGGGTGGAGCAGGCCCGGTCCACGGCCAAGGTGGCCATGGTTGGCTCCAAGGTGGCCCCCGCCCTGCTCGGTGCCCACGGGCCACGTCGGTACTTCCTGGCCGTGCTGACTCCTTCCGAGCTGCGGGGCAGCGGCGGCCTGATCGGCAACTTCGGCGAGGTCAGCGTCGAGCGGGGCAGGCTCCGCCTGGACCGGATCGGCAGGATCGGCGAGCTCGTGAGCGCCGGCAGGCCCGCCACCCGCCGGCTGGTGGGTGCACCACCCGACTACGTGGCCCGCTACGCCCGCTTCGAGGTGGCCCGGCTGATGCAGGACCTGACGCTGTCTCCCGACTTCCCCTCGGTGGCCCGGGCCATAGCCGGTCTCTACCCCCAGGCTGGGGGCCGGCCCGTCGACGGGGTCATCGCCATAGACCCCATCGGGCTGGCGGGCCTGCTGAAGGCCTTGGGCCCCGTCCAGGTCCCGAACTGGCCGGTCCCCATCACCGGGGAGAACGCGGCCCAGATCCTCCTCTTCGACCAGTACGTGCGCTTCCAGGGCGACGAGCGGGTGGACTTCTTGGGCAGGGTCACTCAGGCCGTGTGGCAGCGGCTGACGGCGGCCACTCCCAGCGTGGTTCAGCTGGGGCGGGCCCTCGGCCCCGAGGTGGCCCAGAAGCACGTCCAGCTGGCCAGCACCCGCCCCGACGAGCAGGGGGCGTTCCTGGACCTCGGGGCGGCGGGGGCCATGGCCCCCGTCAGCGGCGACTTCCTCGGGGTGGTGACCCAGAACGCGGCCAACAACAAGATCGACTGGTTCCTACGCCGCTCGATGACCTACGAGGCGCGGCTCGACCCGGGCTCGGGAACCATCCGCTCTACGGCCCGCATCGTGCTACGCAACCAGGCACCGGCCCGGGGGCTTCCCCCCTACGTGATCGGCAGCGCCCAGCCCCGCCCCCCACCGCCGGGGACTAACCGTCTGCAGCTGTCCGTGTACACGCCCTGGACCCTCACCGGGGCCAAGGTGGACGGGCAACCCCTGGCCCTGGGACCGGAGCGAGAGCTCGGTCGCCACGTCTACTCCGGCTTCTTGAACATCCCTCCCGGGGGCTCGCTCACCGTCGAGCTCGAGCTAGAGGGCGAGCTGGACAGCCGGGACGGCTACCGGCTCGACCTGCACCGCCAGCCCTTCCTGGCCCCGGACGCCGTCACCACCTCGGTGCGGGTGGCCGACGGATGGCGGCTGGGCGGAAAGGACACGCTGCAGCTTGAGCTGTCCAGGGACCGGGCGTGGACGGTGCCGGTGAGGCGGTCGCTGTGAGCGGGACTTGGGCTAGACCCGGGTGGGGGAGGCCTGCCTCGCCTTGGCGCCGGCCGGGGCTTCGGCGTACTGGTACTGGTACCGGTAGGAGTAGCCGTAGCCGCCGTCGGCGGTCACCCCGTTGAGGACGAACCCGATGATGGGAGCGTCCACCTGGCGAAGCAGGTCCTGGGCGTGGGCCAGTGCCCGCCGGGTGGTGAGACCGGCCGTGGCCACTAGGAGGGTGGCGTCCACCCGGCTGGAGAGCACGGCGGCGTCGGTCACGGGAAGGACGGGCGGGCAGTCGAGCAGCACGACATCGGCCTCGGCCTGCAGGGCGGTGAGCACCTCCACGGTCCGGCGGCTCCCGAGAAGCTCGGCCGGGTTCGGGGGAATGGGGCCTGAGGCCAAGATCCGGAGCCGCTCATCACGGTCGATCTTCTGGAGGGCCGCCGAGAACGGTACTTCGCCGAGGAGGACGGACGTGAAGCCCACCTCGTTGGAGATCCCGAAGAAGTCGTGAAGGCGGGGACGTCGCAGGTCGCAGCTCACGATCACGACGCGCTCTCCCGCCTGAGCGAGGGCGATGCCGAGGTTGGCCACGGTGGTGGTCTTGCCCTCGCCGGCGCCGGCACTGGTGACCTGCAGCGTGCGGGTGGGCCGGTCCAGGCGCATGAACTGGATCGCCGTGCGGATGGAACGGTAAGACTCGGCCACCGGTGAGCGTGGGTCGGCCATCGAGACGAGCACTGGCTGCTGGACGTCCTTCCAGCCGGTGACGGCGGGCACGAGCCCGAGTGTCGGTGCATCCCCGGTGATCCGGGCCAGATCCTCCTTGTTCTTGATCGAGTCGTCCAGGTACTCGAAGACGAAAGCGACGGCAACGCCGAGGACGAGGCCGACAGCTAGGGCAACCACCGAGGTCTTGACAGGCGTGGGCTTGACCGGAGCGCTGGGCGCCGTGGCCGGGGTGACCAGTTGCGCACCTCCGGTCTTGAGCGCAGCGTCGACCTGCAGCTGATCGAGCCTCTGCTTGAACAGTGTCTGCTGTTGGAGGAGGCTCTCTCGTCGTGGCGCCTGGGCGTCCGGAGCTGCCCGATCAGGGCTACCGCGGCCCAGGGCGTCGATGTCCTTTTGGATGTCGGAGATCTTCTCCTCGATCTCCTTGGCGGCGGCAAGAAGGTCGTTCACGGCCTGTTGCCGTCGGAAGTCGATGTAGGCGGTGGCATATGCGTTGGCAACGGCCGAAGCCCGCTCAGGATCAGTGCTGCGGGCCCTCACCTGGATGACGTCGGTCTGACCGACCGAGCTCACGGAGATCTCTGGAGCCGTTCCGAGCTTCTGCTCCACGGCCGACCTCACCGGCTGGCTCTTGAGGATCTCTATCTCCGTCTGCATGGCCCTGGTAGGGTCGTTGCGCTGGCCGGTTTCGGGATCGAAAAGCGACTCGGTGGACCGGGGTTGGAGCAGAACCTCGGCCTGCGCCCTATAGACGGGTACCTGCAGGAAAGATGCGACGAGCGCGGAGCTGACCACGACCAGCACGGCAAGCAAGACGACTCCCCGTCGCCGGCGGAGCACGCTCAGGTAGTCCCGCAGGTCGGGTTCGGTTATCTGCTCGTCGAGGCGCACCGGCAAAGCCTACGTCAGCGGGAACGGTAATCTCGGCTGGCGAAGGAGGTCGCCCGTCCGGTAACCGAGAGTGGTCGGGTGGCACAGCTCGGTACTGACGAGCCCGGGGAGCGGCCATGTCGCTACAGACGGTGCAGCGGAAGCTACGGTACTGCTAGCGCCTGACCTCCCGGTGCACTATCCGCCTTCCTGAGGCTGACGCCGTGACCCGCATCTACCTCTCACCCCCGGACGTCGGCGAGGACGAGCGGAGCTTCTTGCTCGATGCGTTCGACTCCGGCTGGATCGCGCCGCTCGGCCCTCACGTGGACGCCCTCGAGGACGAGTTTGCCGACCTCACGGGCACCAGGCATGCCGTGGCGCTGTCCAGC
>JALYHE010000136.1 GCA_030776705.1 Actinomycetota bacterium
ACCCCCAGTTGGCACGTCATCGCGACATGGACGCAGGAAGGGGGCTAGCGCCGGGCGGGCTCCACGGTGCCGGCGAGCTCGGCCCAGCGCCAGCCCGCGATGCGGGCCAGGGCCATCAGCTGGCGGCGCTCGCGGCCCCGCCACGGGCGCCCCTCCCGGCCCAGTACGAGCGTGCGTCCCACCGAGGGCAGGGGCGCCCACGCCACGTCGTCGGGCCCCGCCTCGCCCGCGCTCAGCTGGGACGAGACGCCGCTGCCGGCCAGGAAGGCCTGCAGCCAGGCCGCCGGCGGGGCGGCTCCCGCCTCGGCCAGGACCTCGACCCCCTCGTTGCCCACCATCGCGACCCAGTCGGCCTCGAAGTCCCTGCGGGCATGACGGGAGAGGACGGCGAGCAGCTCCCCGACCGAGCCCTGCTCCACGACGACGGCGGCGGTCTCCAGGGCGTCGAGGCGCGGGTCGTGCAGGGACTCAGGCGCGGGGCGGACGTCCTCGACGTCGACGCCGTCGACCTCCGACACCTCGGCCACGAGGAGCGGCACCAGGTCGTCGCGCGGCAGCTCGACCACGAGCTCGTCGATGGCTCGCCCCCCGCCCCGCTCGAGGATGTCGATGCCGACCAGGTCGCCACGCACCGCGCCGATGCGGCTGGCGACGGCCCCGAGGGCGCCGGGCCGGTCGGGCAGCCACATCCGCACCACGTGAGTGCTCACTCGCCAGACAGTAGGCGACCCGCTGAACGGTCTGTTACGGCTCGAAAGACCGCGCCGACCGGCCCCGGAGCGGTCAGAGGCGGTCCAGGGCCCGGCGCATGGTGCGCACCGCCTGGGTGATGCGCTGGTCGTTCTCGATGAGGGCGAAGCGCACGTACCCCTCGCCGCCGGGGCCGAACCCCACGCCCGGCGAGGTGGCCACCTTGGCCTCGCGGACCAGGAGCTTGGAGAACTCCAGGCTCCCCATCTCCCGGTAGGGCTCGGGCACGGGGGCCCACACGAACATCGTTCCCTGCGGCTTCTGCACCTCCCAGCCGATGCGGTTGAGACCCTCGACCAGCGTGTCCCGGCGGCTCTGGTAGATCTCGTTCACGAGCTTGGGGTACTCGGACGCCTCGTTCAGCGTCACGATGGCCGCGATCTGGATGGGTTGGAAGGTGCCGTAGTCGAGGTAGCTCTTCAGCTTGGTGAGGGCCTGGACGATCTCGGCGTTGCCCACGAGGAAGCCGACCCGCCAGCCAGCCATGGAGAAGGACTTGGTGAGCGTGTACAGCTCGACCGCCACCTCCTTGGCGCCCGGCACCTCCAGGATGGAGGGTGGCTTGAAGCCGTCGAAGGCGGTCTCGGCATAGGCGAAGTCATGGACCAGCACCACCTCGTGCTCGAGGGCGAAGTCCACCACCCGGCGCATCCAGTCCAGCTCGACGCACGTGGTCGTGGGGTTGTGGGGGAAGGACAGCACGACGAGGCGGGGCTTGGGCCACTGCGTCTCCCAGGCCTCCATGACGTTGGCCAGGAAGTCCTGGTCCGGGCCCACCCTGACCTGCTGGACCTCGGCCCCGGCGAAGAGGGCGGCGTAGAGGTGGATGGGGTAGGACGGCGCCGGCACGAAGGCCGAGTCACCCGGGCCCAGCAGCACCCACATGAGGTGCGAGAGGCCCTCCTTGGCGCCGATGGTGGTGACCACCTCCCGGTCGGCGTCGAGCTCTACCCCGAAGCGGCGCAGGTACAGGTCGCTGATGGCCCGGCGCAGCTTGGGAATCCCCCTGGAGGCGGAGTACCGGTGGTTGCGGGCGTTGCGGGCCGCCTCGGCCAGCTTCTCGACGGCGATGTCGGGCGAGGGGATGTCGGGGTTCCCGAAGCCGAGGTCGATGACGTCCTCCCCCGCCCGCCTGGACGCGATCTTCAGGTTGTCGATGACGCTGAAGACGTACGGCGGCAGCCCGCTGACCCGCCGGAAGTCCATCTGCATCCACCGAAGTCTAGGAGAGGGCTTCCCGCGCCCCGGCCAGGGCCTGCACCGCTTCGGGCCACGGCAGGCCGATGGGCGCCACCACCGCCCAGGCCGCGCCTGCCTCCGCCAGTGACCGCAGCAGAGCGGCCACGTCGACCTGTCCGGACAGGTCCAC
>JALYHE010000137.1 GCA_030776705.1 Actinomycetota bacterium
CACCAAGGTCAACCTCATGGAGGAGCTCAAGAAGGTGCGCCGTGTCGCCGAGCGCCAGCCCGCCCGCCTCACCGAGGTGCTGTTGGTCATAGACGCCACCACGGGGCAGAACGGGCTGGTGCAGGCCCGCCAGTTCACCGAGGCGGTGGGCGTAACCGGCGTGGTGCTCACCAAGCTCGACGGCACGGCCAAGGGCGGGATCGTGCTGGCCATTCAGGACGACATGGGGCTGCCCGTGAAGCTGGTGGGGCTGGGCGAGACTCCCGACGACCTCGTGGACTTCGACCCCGAGGAGTTCGTCGACGCCCTCTTCTCCTGAGCCCCCACACCTCCACCGTTCTGGCCCTTTCGTTCTCGAGTACATAGCCCGCGGTGAGTGGGGGCTATGTCCTCGAGAACACGCGACCCGGACCGGCCCCCGTAATGGGCCCGATCGTGGTGCCGGAAGGGCCACGAGCTGACCAACTACCCTGGGACCCCGCATGTTCGAGACCCTGAGCGAGCGCTTCGAGGGCATCTTCTCCCGCATGCGGGGGCGTGGGCGCCTCGGCGAGGCCGAGGTCGACGGCATCCTGCGGGAGATCCGCGTCGCCCTGCTGGAGGCCGACGTCAACTTCTTGGTGGTCAAGGGGCTGGTGGCGCGCATCCGCGAGCGCTGCGTGGGCGCCGAGCTGTCCAAGAGCCTGAGCCCGGCCCAGCAGGTCATCAAGATCGTCAACGAGGAGCTGGTCGGCGTCCTGGGCGGGGAGGCGCTCAAGATCACCTACGCCCCGAGGCCGCCCACCGTCGTGCTGCTGGCCGGGCTGCAGGGATCCGGGAAGACCACGGCCGCGGCCAAGCTGGCCCGCTGGTTCAAGCAGCAGGGTCGCAGCCCCCTCCTGGTGGGAGCCGACCTGCAGCGTCCGGCCGCCGTGGAGCAGCTGCGAGTGCTGGGCCGCCAGGCCGGCGTGCCCGTCTACAGCGAGCCCACCGACCCGGTGGAGGTGGCGGCCAGGAGCCTGGACGAGGCCCAGCGCCTGGGCCGCGACGTGGTGGTCGTGGACACCGCCGGGCGCCTGTCCATCGACGCCGAGCTCATGGACCAGGTCCGTCTCATCTCCGAGAAGGTCGTCCCCAAGTACACGTTCCTCGTCATCGACGCCATGACAGGCCAGGACGCGGTCACCACGGCGGAGGCCTTCCACGCCACCCTCGAGCTCGACGGCGTGATCCTCACCAAGCTGGACGGCGACGCCCGCGGCGGCGCAGCCCTCTCGGTGAAGGAGGTGGTGGGACGGCCCATCGCCTTCGCCTCCGTGGGCGAGAAGCTGGGCGACTTCGACGTCTTCCACCCCGACCGCATGGCCAGCCGCATCCTCGGCATGGGCGATGTCCTCACGCTGATCGAGAAGGCGGAGGAGGCCTACGACAAGGAGGAGGCCGAGCGGGCCACCACCGCCCTCCTGGAGGGGCGGTTCACCCTCGAGGACTTCCTCGAGCAGATGCAGCAGATCAAGAAAATGGGGCCGCTGCAGAACCTGGTGGCCATGATGCCGGGCATCCCCAAGGAGGTGAAGCAGGCCGACATCGACGACGGCGAGCTGGCCCGGGTGGAGGCCATGATCCGCTCGATGACGCCTGCGGAGCGCACCGACCCCGTCATCATCAACGGCTCCCGCCGCCAGCGCATCGCCAAGGGCAGCGGCTCCACGACCTCGGAAGTGAACCTCCTCCTGAAGCAGTTCAAGGAGGTCCAGCGGGTGATGGGCCAGATGGGCGGCATGGGGAAGAAGGCCAACAAGGCCAACAGGGCCAAGAAGGGGAAGAAGGGCAAGAAGGGCGGCCGGGTGACCCAGCCCAGCATGGGCTAGCCCGAGCTCGAAGACGACGAGACGAGGAGACGAGACGTGGCCGTGAAGCTCCGCCTGGTGCGGATGGGAAAGAAGAAGCAGCCGGCCTACCGGGTCGTGGCGGCCGACAGCCGCTCGCCCCGCAACGGCCGGTTCATCGAGATCCTGGGCACATACGAGCCCCGGGCCGAGCCCTCCCGGATCCACATCGACGACGAGAAGGCGCTCCGCTGGCTGAGCAAGGGGGCCACGCCCACCGAGACAGTGGGGAAGCTGCTGAAGATCACGGGGACCTGGGACCGGTTCACGGCCGCAGGGGACGGTGAGGCGACGGGCACGCAGGGATGAGCGAGACCTTCGACGCCGAGATGGACGGCGCAGCCGATCTCGACGACGACACCGGCAACCGGGTGGTGGGAGCCGTGGCTCGTGACGTGCTCGAGTACATGGCCCGCCAGATCGTGGACGAGCCCGACGCCGTGGTCATCCAGGTGGAGGAGGCGGGGAGGAATCGTGTCGACCTGCACCTGCACGTGGCGCCCGACGACATGGGCAAGGTCATCGGTAGGCGGGGCAGGGTGGCCCAGGCCATTCGCACGGTGGTGCGGGCCGCCGGCTCCCGGGAGGGCGTGGAGACCAGCGTCGACATCGTCGACTAGTGGAGCACTAGTGCCCTTGCTCGAGGTGGGCCGGGTGGCGAGGCCCCATGGGCTTCGCGGTGAGGTCGTGGTGGAGCTGGTGACCAACCGCACCGAGCGCGTCAGCGCCGGCTCGGTGCTCTCCAGCCCGGCCGGCGACCTGGAGGTCGTGAGGTCGTCGCCCCACCAGGGCCGCTGGATCGTCGCCTTCGCCGGGATCCACGACCGGGACGGGGCCGACTCCCTGCGGGGCGCAGTGCTGTCGGCGCCCCCGCTCGAGGAGCCGGAGGCCCTGTGGGTCCACGAGCTGGTGGGGGCCGAGGTGTTCGACCGGGACGGGCGGAGCCACGGGCGCGTGCGGGAGGTCGAGGCCAACCCGGCCAGCGACCTGCTGGTGCTCGACGACGGGGGTCTGGTGCCGTTGCGCTTCGTGGTCTCGCACCGGCCCGGCCAAGTGGTGATCGACCCGCCGGCCGGCCTGCTGGCCTGAGAGCAGCCTGGGCCCTCTTCCCGTGCGTATCGACGTCCTCACCATCTTCCCGGACATGGTGGGCGACTACCTGGCCCGCAGCCTGGTGGGCAGAGCGTGGCGGCAGGGCACCTTGGAACTGCGGGTGCACGACCTGCGCTCTGGGACCGACGACCCGCACCGCAGCGTCGACGACACGCCCTACGGGGGAGGGGCGGGCATGGTGCTGCGCCCCGAGCCCGTCTTCGCCGTGGTGGAGCGGGAGCGGCCGCCCCGGCCCCTGCTCCTGCTGAGCCCAGGCGGCCGCCGCTTCGACCAGGCCTGGGCCCGGGAGCTGGCGGCCGAGCCCGGTGGCTTCTCGTTGATCTGCGGGCGCTACGAGGGAGTGGACCAGCGGGTGGCCGACCACCTGGCCGACGACGAGCTGTCCATCGGCGACTTCGTCCTGGGCGGTGGCGAGGCGGCGGCGCTGGTGGTGGTGGAGGCCGTGGCTCGGCTCGTCCCCGGGGTGGTGGGCAACGAGGCGTCGACGGGCGAGGAGTCGTTCGGCGACGGGCTCCTGGAGCACCCCCACTACACGAGGCCGGCCGAGTTCCGGGGCTGGTCCGTCCCCGAGGCGTTGCGCTCGGGCGACCACGGCCGCATCGCCCGGTGGCGGCGGGCCGAGGCCCTGGCCCGCACGCTGGCCCGGCGCCCCGACCTGATCGAGGCCCGGGGCGGCCTGTCCGAGGAGGACCTGCGGCTGCTGCGGGAGCACGGCTATCCTGTGGGGTCCGCTGGCGCCCGGGCCAGCACCCAGGAGCACGATCCTGCATGAACCCCACCGACCTCGTCGACCGCGGGAGCCTGCGCGACGACATCCCCGTCTTCAAGCCCGGTGACAACGTCAAGGTCCACGTCCGGGTGGTGGAGGGCGGCCGGGAGCGCATCCAGGTGTTCCAGGGAGACGTCATCGCCCGCAGCGGGTCCGGCGCCCGGGAGACCTTCACCGTGCGCAAGACGAGCTTCGGCGTGGGCGTGGAGCGCACTTTCCCCGTGCACTCGCCGGTGATCGCCAGGCTCGAGGTGACGCGGGTGGGCGACGTGCGGCGGGCCAAGCTGTACTACCTGCGAGAGCGGGCCGGGAAGGCCGCCAAGATCAAGGAGAAGCGGGCGGTCCGTTGAGCGACTCGGAGGGGGCCGGCCGTCCTGGCCGCTCCGCCCTCCGCTTCTTGCGCGAGGCCCTGCTGGTCCTGGGCGGCGCCGTCCTCATCGCCTTCGTCCTCAAGTCCCTGATCGCCCAGGCCTTCTTCATCCCCTCGGAGTCGATGAGGCCGCAGCTCGAGGTCTCGGACCGGGTGCTGGTGTCGAAGCTGTCGTACCGCCTGCACGACCCGCGCCGGGGCGACATCGTGGTCTTCGACTGCCCGCCCTCACGCTGTGGCCAGGGCGGCGACGACGGCTCCGGAGTGAGCGGCCTGATCCGCTCCCTGGGCCGGGCCCTGGGCCTGGCCCAGCCGTCCAGCCAGGAGCTGATCAAGAGGGTGGTCGGCCTCCCGGGGGAGACGGTGGAGGCGCGGGGCGGCCAGGTCTACGTGGACGGGCGGCGTCTGGTGGAGCCCTACCTGCCTCCGGGCACCGCCACCTCCGCCCTGGCGCCCACCCGGGTCCCGGAGGGGGCCGTGTTCGTGCTCGGGGACAACCGCTCCTTCTCCACCGACAGCCGGGTGTTCGGCCCCGTCAGGCGGTCCTCGGTGGTGGGGCGCGCCATCGGGACGGTGTGGCCGCCGGGGCGGGCCGCGTTCCTCTGAGGCGTTGCTGCCGTAGCATGACCGCTGCGGCCGGGCCGCCGGTCGGGGAGGAGGCGGACATGAGCGCCGAGGACCTCGAGCGGTACGAGGCGGAGATCGAGCTCCAGCTCTACCAGGAGTACCGGGCCGTGCTCCCCATGTTTCGCTACGTGGTGGAGACCGACCGGCGCGTGTACCTGGCCAACCACGTGAGGATCGACCGCCGCACCGGGCCGGCCGACACCTACTTCGCGGTGGAGCTGCGCGACGCCTGGGTATGGGACATGTACCGCCCGGCCCGCTTCGTAGCCTCCGTGCGGGTGATGACCTTCCACGACGTCAACGTGGAGGAGCTCCCGGAGAAGGAGCTGTAAGCGGCGATGGGGGCGGGGTTCGCTTGACCCAGCGGCGGCGACTGCTGGGGGCCAGCGGCGAGCAGGCGGTGGCGGACTGGTACGAGGCGAGGGGCTACCAGGTGATGGCCCGCAACTGGCGGTGCCGAGAGGGCGAGGTCGACCTCGTGGTCCGCGATGGGCGCAAGTTCGTGTTCTGTGAGGTCAAGACCCGCACCTCCGACGCCTTCGGCGCCCCGGTCGAGGCTGTCACGCGGACCAAGCAGATGCGCCTGCGCCGGGTGGCCGCCCGGTGGCTGGAGGACGAGGCCCCGGTGCGGCCGCGGGAGATCCGCTTCGACGTGGCGTCGGTGCTGGGGGGCGCCATCCAGGTGGTCGAAGGGGCCTTCTAGCCCCCTGGCCCCGCCGCGCTACCTAGCGCTTCCCGGCGCGGCGCCGCCCGCGGTGGTCCCAGCACGGTTGGTGCCAGTGGCGCCGCAGGTCGGGCGCGTCCGGAGGCACGACCACCAGGTGCCCCACACCCACGGCGATCTCCTGGTTGCAGCCCGGGCACAGGTACGGCTTCTTCGCCTGGTAGGGCTGGACTCGCCTCACCTCCACGTCGTAGGGGTGCTCGTCGGCCACGGCGGCGATTATCGCTGTCACAGCCGCCGGGTAGCTTGCCCCCGGCGCCTCGAGTGGCCGGCGCCGGCGGTCACGGCCCTCCCCGCACCGGCTCGACCTGGGGGCCTCGCCGTGATCGCAACCATCCCGTCCGCCACGCTGCTCGGCGTCGACGGCCATCCCGTCGCCGTCGAGGTCCACGTCTCCAACGGCCTGCCCGGCTTCACCGTCGTCGGGCTGCCCGACGCCGCCTGCCGCGAGTCCCGCGACCGGGTGCGGGCCGCATTCCTGTCCAGCGGGATCACATGGCCGCTGCGCCGGGTCACGGTGAACCTGGCGCCGTCGGGAGTGCGCAAGGGCGGTGCCGGCCTCGACCTGCCCATCGCCGTGGCCCTGCTGGTGGCGGCGGGGGAGCTGGCGGCCGAGGCAGTGGCCGGCCTGGCATTCGTGGGCGAGCTCGGCCTGGACGGCTCCCTCCGGCGGGTGCCCGGAGTGGTGCCGCTGGTCGACGCCATCGCCAGCCCGGAGGTGGTGGTGCCCGCCGACTGCGCCCGGGAGGCCATGCTCGTTGGCCGCCACGCCGTGCGGTGCGCGTCCGACCTGAGGGTCCTGGTCGACGCCCTGAGGGGCGAGGCGGACTGGGAGAAGCCCCGGGCGCTGGAGGCGGTGCTAGGAGGGGGGAGCCGCCACCCGGACCTGGCCGACGTGCGGGGCCAGCGCCTGGGCCGCTGGGCCTTGGAAGTGGCGGCGGCGGGAGGGCACCACCTGCTCCTCACCGGTCCCCCGGGGTCGGGCAAGACCCTGCTGGCCCGCCGCCTGGCCGGCCTGCTGCCCAGGCTGGACCGGGAGGAGGCCCTGGCCACCACCAGGGTCCACTCCGCCGCCGGTGTGGAGCTGCCGGCCGGAGGCCTGGTGGAGACGCCGCCCCTGCGCGCTCCCCACCACGGCGCCTCGGCGGTTTCCCTCATCGGCGGGGGAACGGCGTGGATGCGACCCGGTGAGATCAGCCTGGCCCACAACGGGGTGCTGTTCCTCGACGAGATGGGGGAGTTCTCCCCCACCGTGCTCGACGCC
>JALYHE010000138.1 GCA_030776705.1 Actinomycetota bacterium
AGGCTGGCCCGGCCCGGGCTCGGGTCGTTCAGGGCCGGGGGCCCGGCCGCCGCCTTCCGGGCCGCGGCGGTGAGCAGGGCCACACCCGACGACGGTGGAGCGGTGCAAGTGGCACCGTTCCTGTTCGGCCCCTGCGCCGCACCGCGGGGAACCGGCGGGCACGACCCGGGCGACGATGCCCCCACCGACCTGACCCGCCTGGTCGAGGCGACCCGGGCCGCGGTCGCAGGCGAGGGTATGCCGTCGCCACCCCAGCTCTGGGATGGCACCGGGCCCACGACGTCGGCCCGCAGCGTGGGCCTGCCCGAGCTGCTCGGGGCCGCCGACGTGGCCGCCATCGACCCTGGGCAGACCTGGAGGCCACGGCCGGACGAGGACCGGCTTCGGGTCCCCGTGGGCGTCACGCCCGCCGGCGACCCCCTGTGCCTGGACCTCAAGGAAGCCGCCCTCGGAGGCATGGGGCCACACGGGCTGGTGATCGGTGCCACCGGCTCGGGCAAGAGCGAGCTGCTCCGCACCCTGGTCGCAGCCCTGGCCGTCAACCACGGGCCCGATCAGCTGTGCCTGGTCCTGGTCGACTTCAAGGGCGGAGCCAGCTTCTCCGCCCTGGCCGGCCTCCCCCACGTGGCGGGTCTGATCACCAACCTCCAGGACGACCTGGCGCTCGTCGACCGCATGCACGACGCCCTGCACGGAGAGCAGCGCCGGCGCCAGGAGCTCCTGCGCCGGGCCGGCAACCTGGCCTCGGCCCACGAGTACGAGCAGCGGCGCGCCTCGGGCACCGGCCTCGAGCCCTTGCCCTCGCTGCTGGTGGTCGTGGACGAGTTCGCCGAGCTGCTCGCCGCCCGCCCCGACTTCGTCGACCTGTTCGTGGCCATCGGGCGGGTGGGCCGGAGCCTCGGCATGCACCTCCTGCTGGCCTCGCAGCGCCTGGAGGAGGGACGCCTGCGGGGCCTGGAGAGCCACCTCGGCTACCGAGTCTGCCTCCGCACCTTCAGCGCCACCGAGAGCCGGGCCGTGCTCGGCGTCCCCGACGCCCACCACCTGCCGCCCGAGCCCGGTGGGGGCTACCTCAAGGTGGGCGCAGGCGACTCCCAGCCCTTCCGCGCCGCCTACGCCTCGGCGCCGCACTCCGGTCCCGTGCCGGCCACCGAAGAGGGCGGGCACCGCCCGGCCACCGCCCTCGACGTCACCGTTTCCCGTCTCCGGCGAGCGGGCTCGCCCGCCCACCAGGTCTGGCTGCCGCCCCTTCCCCCGCTGATCACCCTCGACCGGGTCCTCCCGCCCCTGGTCGAGGACGGCTGCCGGGGCCTGGTGGCCGAGGGCTGGCCCGGCGCGGGGCGGGTGGCCGTGCCTGTGGGCCTGGTGGACAAGCCCCGGGACCAGGCCCAGCACCTGCTGGTGTGCGACCTCTCGGGCGCCGAGGGGAACCTGGCCGTGGTGGGCGGCCCCCAGTCGGGCAAGACCACGTTCCTGCGCACGCTGCTGTCCAGCCTCGTGCTCACCCACACGCCCGCCGAGGCCCGGCTCTACTGCCTGGACCTCGGTGGCGGTGGGCTGAGCGCCCTGGTCGAGGCGCCGCACGTGGCCGCCGTGGCCGGCCGGCTCGACCCCGAGCGGGTCAGGAGGGTGGCGGCCGAGGTGGAGGCGGTGCTGGCCCGCCGGGAGCGTCTCTTCCACGAGCACGGCCTCGACTCGGCCGCCGGGTTCCGGGCCCTCCGGGCCGGAGGGCTCCTCCCCGAGGACGAGCCCGGCGACGTCTTCGTCGTGGTCGACAACTGGGTCGCTCTGCGCCAGGTGTGCGAGCAGGCCGAGGAGGTCGTGGCGGACGTGGCCGCCCGAGGCCTCGGCTTCGGCGTGCACGTCGTGGTCACCGCCAACCACTGGGGCGAGCTGCGAGGCCGGCTCCGGGACAGCTTCGGGGGTCGGCTCGAGCTTCGCCTGAACGAGCCGGCCGAGTCGGCCCTCGACCGCCGGGGGGCCGCCAACCTGGCCAGAGACGTACCCGGGCGGGGGCTGACCAAGGACGGGCTCCAGTTCCAGGCCTGCCTGCCCCGGGTGGACGGCCGGGCGTCGACGGAAGACCTCCAGCCCGCCCTGGCCAACCTGGTGGGTCGCGCCCGGGCCGCCTGGCCCGGGCCCCCCGCCCCGCCCGTGCGCCTCCTTCCCCGCACCGTGCCGTTCACCGACCTGCCCGGGCCCGCGGCCCACAGGGGACGGGGGGTGCCCGTGGGCCTGGCCGGGCCCGACCTGGAGCCGGTCCACGTCGACCTGGGTGGCGCCGACCCCCACTTCGTCGTGTTCGGCGACGGCGAGTCCGGCAAGAGCGGTTTCCTCAAGACCTTCCTCACCGGGCTCACGGCCAGCTGCGGCCCCCACCAGGCGTCCGTGCTCGTCGTCGATTACCGCCGCAGCCTGCTCGACGCGGTGCCTCCCGCCCACCTGCTCGGCTACGCCGGCGCCGCTCCGGCCGCGGCCGGCGAGGTTGCCCGCCTCCGTGAGGTCCTAACCACCCGCCTGCCCGGGCCGAACGTGCTGGCCCATGAGCTACGCCAGCGCACGTGGTGGAGCGGACCCGACGTCTACGTGGTCGTCGACGACTACGACCTGGTGGCCGGGGCGGGAGCCAACCCCCTGGCCCCGCTCCTCGACCTGCTGGCCCAGGGGCGCGACGTGGGGCTGCACATGGTGCTGGCCCGCCGGGTGGCGGGCGCCTCCCGGGCCCTGTTCGAGCCCGTGCTCCAGCGGGTCAAGGAGCTGGGCAGCCCCGGGCTCATCCTCTCCGGCGACGCCTCCGAGGGTCCGCTGCTGGGCCCACACCGGGCCAGCCCCCAGGTGCCGGGCCGGGGGCTGCTGGTGCGCCGCAAGCACCCACCCGTCCTCGTGCAGGTGGCGTGGGTTCCCGTGTGAACCCCTTCTCGAGTACATAGCCCCGACTCGGTAGGGGCTATGTACTCCAGAAGGACCCGCCGTCGTAGACGGGCCGGCCCTCGTCGTCGGGGCGAACCCCAGGGTGGAGGCTGTGGGCCTGGCGGCGCCCGACCTCGAGGAGGTGGACGACGTCGGCGCCGGCCAGCACGGCGGCGTCGGCGATGAGGCGGCGGTGACAGCGCCACCACAGCGTCTCGGCGCACATGACGGCCAGCGGCAGTTGCTCGAGCAGGCGGTCCAGGGCCCGCCGGAAGCCGGGCGTGTCCATGTGGTCGGCGTAGCCGGCGAAGGCGTCGTGGCTCCACGCCGAGTGGCGGGAGCCGGCCACCCTGCTGCGGCGGCCCCCCAGCTCCTCGCACCACTCGTAGGCGATGCCGAAGGTGGGCAGCTGGCGCTCCAAGGTCGCGCGGGACAGGTGGGGGCTCCGCCTGGACCCAGGAAAGCGGCGCACGTCCACCAGGCGGGACACGCCGGCGTCGCCCACCACTGCGGCCAGCTCCGCCACCGAGCGGCGCCCGTGGCCCACGGTGTAGAGGACCGCCTCAGGCACCGGCCAGCACGGCCCTGGCCACCAGGTCGGTGCCGAAGGCGGTGAGTATGGCGAGGTACAGCAGGCCGGTGGCGGCCATCACCGCCGAGTAGGCCCGCTCCCGGAGGGCGGCCCGGGTGACGAAGGCCAGGGCAAGGGTGGTGAGGGCACACGCCGCCCAGAACCAGCCGAGCATGCCCCCGTAGCCGTCGTCCACGTCGCCCGACAGCACTGACAGCATTCCGGTGGGCCACAGCAGGAGGGCGACCTCCACGGGCCACAGGCGGACCAGCCACCCGTTGAGCTCCCCGAGGGGCCCCCGGCCCAGCCCGGGCTGGACCAGGTACCAGTGGCCGAGGAGCATGGCGTCGGTGACGGCACCGAGGAAGGCCGCCCCCACAAGGGTGCGGGCCACGGCCAGGGCGTCGGGCCCTCCCGCCGCCACCCCTGCGGCCACCAGGCCCACGGCCCCTACCACCGGGGCCACCAGGTCCAGCGAGGGTGGGAACTCGGC
>JALYHE010000139.1 GCA_030776705.1 Actinomycetota bacterium
TGTGTGGCGCAAGCCACCGTGGGTTCAAATCCCACTCCCTCCGCTCCTTCGCGCTCAACAGTGCGCCAGCGGCAGCCGATGACTAGAGACATGGCTGCGATGGCGGAGAGGGCTCCGCACGGCATGCGCCGGTTTACGATGGGCCGGGAGTTCGACTACTCGGGCGTCTCCGGCACCGGCATAGTGCTCGAGGGCGTGGAGTTCTCCACCGGGGCGGTGGTGATCCACTGGCTTACCCCGCCACCCCGGGGCTCGATCAGCATCTTCGATTCGTTCGACCAGTTCGCCTCCATCCACGTCGACCCTCACCCCGACAACCGCACCGTCCTGGTCTTCGAGGACGGCCAGGAGATCGGCTCTTCCGAGGCCATCGCGTTGCGTACCGTCTCCTAGCTAGATTCGCCCACCGTGACCGACGAGGCCTTTATGGGCCTCGCCCTCGAGGAGGCGACGCTGGCCGCCGCCCACGGCGACGTGCCGGTGGGGGCCGTCGCCGTGGCCACGGGGCAGGTGGTGGCTCGCCGCCACAACGAGCGGGAGCTGCGCCGTGACCCCACCGCCCACGCCGAGCTGCTCGCCCTACAGGACGCGGCTCGGGCGCTGGGCAGCTGGCGCCTCGAGGCCGTCACCTTGTTCGTCACCCTCGAGCCGTGCCCCATGTGCGCCGGGGCCCTGGTGGCGGGCCGCGTCGCACGAGTGGTGTTCGGCGCCGCCGACCCGAAGGCGGGCGCATGCGGCTCCCTGTACAACCTGTGCGTCGACCCCAGGCTCAACCACGAGGTGGACGTGACCCCCGGCGTGCTGGCCGACGGCTCGACTCGGCTCCTACGGGATTTCTTCGCCGTGAGGCGGGGCGGGCCTCAGAGCCCGGTAACCTGACGCGCTGCCGCCAGGAGGGGTGCGAGAGCGGCCGAATCGGACGGTCTCGAAAACCGTTGTGCCTCCGGGCACCGTGGGTTCAAATCCCACCCCCTCCGCTGCTCCGCCACCGGCGTCGCGGGGCGGCTTACTCCCCGCCGGTCTCGCGGTGCGGAGCGGCGACCGGCTTGGACTCGGGTGAGCCTCGCTCGCGCAGGAAGATCCCGAACACCGCAACGAGCCCACGGCCAGGAACTCGCTCTGCCAGTTCTGGAACGACTCGAACCAGAAGCGTGAGGTCCGCACGTACTCCACCACCTTGACCCGTCTCCCGCCGTGGATCTCCTGCTCGTCGCTGTACTCCTTGGAGCCGCCCACGGCGTGGGCGGTCATCGAAGCGAGGGAACAGCACGGCGAAGGCGATCGACAGTGAGTGGCTGTAGACGCGCAACCAGGCGCCCCCGCGCCGGACCGGCCATGGGGACTCGGCTGACGCCTCGGCTGCGGGGTCGGCGTCCAGGGGCTCGTCCCCCTCCAACTTCTTCGACTCCGGTGAGCCCTTCTGGCGGAAGTATGCGGTGAGCAGCACGTACCCGAAGATCTGGAGGAACTCGCTCTCCCAGTTCTCGAAGATGGACTCGACGAAGTGGCCCTCTCCCAGGTACTCGACGTAGGTGACCTCGGGCTGCTGATGATCCTGCTGGTCCTGGTTGTACTCGCGATGCCCGGCGAGGCTCTGCGGCACCACGAAGAGGAAGAAGGGCAGGAACGCCACCAACGACAAGCTGTTCTCCCGGGCAAAAGCGCCGCATGGTTCCTCCTCGTTCGAGCGGTCAGTCCCCGTCCCGGTGCCGGTCCGTCTCGTGCCAGCGACGGGCCCGCTCCCGTGCCTCCACCTCCAGCGGGATGGCCAGGTAGGCGGCACGGTGGCGGCGGAGCCGGGCCAGGTTGCGGAAGTAGTCCCCCAGGTAGCGGCGCAGGAATCCCACCCGGCCCAAGCGGTCCCACTGCTGGACGTGGACCAGCTCGTGGGCCAAGAGCTGCAGGCTCTCACCATGGCCACGGCGGACGAGCACCGTGCGCCCGAGGGTCATGGCGTCGGCCCCCGGCGTCAGGAAGGGAACCTGGACGAAGCGCACCCGTTCCACCAGCTCCCTTGGCACGTGGTCGAACCGCGCCAGGTGTTCAGGAGTCAGGCCAGGAGGCACCGCCATCCAGCATGTCAGGCCCCTCGCTTCGGACGGTGGTTCAGCCGTGGTCCGCCAACCGCTCCACCACCGGAACCAGGTCGGCCAGACGGTCGATGACGGCGTCGGGCTCGACGTCGTACGCGGGCACGAGCGGGTTGGGCCGCAGGACGGCGCGCATCCCCATGGACTGGGCCCCGAAGACGTCGTCGTAGGGACGGTCGCCAACGAACACGGCGCGGCGGGCGTCGCTCACACCGAGGGCGTCGAGGACGGTCCCGAACGCCTCAGGGTGGGGCTTGGTGTACTCGAGCTCGCTCGTGTAGCAGCGCGCGTCGATCAGCTCGGCTAGGCCGTCGCGCTCGAGGAAGTGCTCGTGGAAGGCACGGGGCCAATGCGTGTTTGACAGCAGGCCGATGGCGTACCCCCGCTCTTTGAGGGCGGCCAGGGCGGGGACGGCCTCGGGGTCGTGGCGCACGTGAGGCGTCCACGAGTCGAGGTGGTGGGTGGCCGCCTCCTCGAGGACGGCCTCGGCCACGTCCAGCCCGAGCTCGGCCGAGGCCAGGGTGAGCAGGGAGCTGAGCGTGGTGCTGCGCTGGTCGACGGCGATGCGGGCCCACGACGCCTCTTCCACCGCCACCAGGCGGGCGCACACCTCGTCCTCCCGGTCTGGCGCCAGGTGGTGGGCGGCCAGGCGCCACATGTCCACCATGTCGACGTCGGCGTAGACGGACAGGGTGCCGCCCCAGTCGAAGACCACCGCCTCGAAGGCCACGGTCAGCCCTCGTGGCCGCGTTGCCGTCGGCTGGAGAGCCAGCGCTGGAAGCCGGCGGCGTTGGAGTGCACGCCGTTCAGGGTCTCGAGCTTCTCCCGGTGAAGGTCGTCACCGCCGGTCAGCTCGTCGGCGAAGGCCTCCTCGAAGGCGGCGGCGATGTCCCGGCCCTCGCTCCACGCCCTCTCGGCCACTGCGGCCCAACGCTCCAGAGCCTCGGCGGCCTGGTCGAGGACCGTCCCGGCGTCGGGGACCAACCCGTAGTGGGCGAAGGCCACCGCCGCCGGCGACCGCTCGGCGAAGCGGCGTAGGGACCGCTGTGCCTGCTCGAAGTCGAAGTCGGGCGGGGGTGTGGCGGGGCGCAGCACCCCCGCGTCGGGGAGGCAGACGCCGGCTCCGTCGCCGGTGAATAGGATGCCGCTCCCCGAGTCGTGCAATCCCAGATGGTGCTTGGCGTGCCCGGGGGCGTGCACCGCGGTCAGCGACCGGCCCGCTCCGACGGGCACTGACTCGCCGTCCTCGAGGACCCGCACCCGCTCCGCCGGAGTCGGCTCCATGCGGCCGTAGAGGCCGTCGAGGAGGTCGCCGTACACCCGGGCCGCGGAGCTCACCAGCCGCGTCGGGTCGACCAGGTGGCGGGCGCCCTCAGGATGGACGTAGACGGTGGCGTCGGGGAAGGCCTGGGCCAGGTCGCCCACGCCGCCGGCGTGGTCCAGGTGGATGTGGGTGACGACTACGGCGGCAAGATCGGCAGCCCCCACGCCCATCGACTGGAGGGACGCCAGCACGCTCGACACCGACGAACGACTGCCCGTCTCCACCAGCACCGGCTGTGGGCCCTCCACCAGGTAGGCGGCCGTCACTTGGTCCCAGCCCCCGAGCAGGGTGTCGATCTGATGCACGCCGGCACCGACTCGGGTCGCCACCGGACGTACGGTAGCGGCATGGCACTGGAGGCCACCCGCTGCAAGGTGTGCGGCCTCGACCCTCGCACGGTGAGGCCCCCTGACGCCGGCGCCGCCTTGCGTTCCTACCCTCGCCGCTACCGCAGGCTGCTGGTGCGACTAGACGACGAGGAGGGCGCCGGCGTGGTCACCCGCCGGCCCGGGCCCAGACAGTGGTCGGCCGTGGAGCACGCCGCCCATGTGGCCGACGTCATCGACGCCGTCGGCGAGGCCGTGGAGCGGGTCCGGGTCCACGACCAGCCCTCCGTCACCTTGGACGTGCCCCCGCCCCGGCAAGCCCCCGTCGACGAGGTGCTGCTCCGCCTCTCGCTGGTGTGCGAACGTCTGGCATCGATGGTCGACACCATCAAGGGCAACGACTGGAAGCGCTCAGGGCTCCTTCCCGGCGGTGAGCAGGTGACAGCCTTGGATCTGGTTCGCCACGCAGTGCACGTCGGAGCGCACCACCGCCGTGAAATCGAGCGGGTGATGGCCACGGTACGCTGATGCGTTGCGTCGCACCGGCGACGAGCGACGAAAGGGGTTCCATGCGCAGAGCGACCATGGCGGAGACCGGATCGGACCGGGTGGCCTTGGCCCAGGACGCCGGAATGGGCCGGGTGTCACTGTTCGGCATTCTCGCCGGCACGCTCGTGGCCTACGGGGGCTTCGTCGTGCTCCTGGCCATCGCCGCCGCCATTGCCGACGCCGTTGACGTCCAGACCCGGGTGGCCTTTCTGAACTGGGAAGAGCTGGGGACTGGCGGCGGCCTGATCGTGGCCGCCGTGCTGCTCATCGCCTACCTGTTCGGGGGCTACGTGGCCGGGCGCATGGCCCGAAGGGCCGGGGCCCTCAACGGCTTCCTGGTGTTCGTGGTGGGCGTGCTGTTGGCCGTGCTCGTCGCCGCTCTCGTCAACCTGCTCGCCGACGGCGACGACATCCTGGCCAACCTCCGCAACGTGGGCATCCCAACCACCGGCAGCGAGTGGGGCGACGCCGGCACCGTGGCCGGGATCGCCTCGCTGGTGGCCATCGTGGTCGGTCCCATACTGGGCGGGCTCCTGGGCGAGCGCTGGCACGGCAAGCTGATGAGCAAGGCGATGGACCCCGGCGTGGGCCGCTCGCCTGGTCCCCAATACCAGCCCGCACCGCCTCCTCCGCCCACCCACGAGGAGGCCACCCGCCCCCACGAGCCTCACCGGCCCGGCCAGCCCGACGGGGGTCGTCAGCCCGCCGTCGGGGAACAGCCCGCCGCCCCGGTGGAGTCCAGCCAGAGCGCTTGGGGGGCCAGCCGCCCCTGGGCCAGACAGGAGCCCGAGCCGGGCCCCCAGCCAGCGGCCCAGGAGCCCGGGCCGGCGGCCCGTGAACCGGAGCAGGGCGGCCCCCGCGTGACGAGGCGGGTGCGGACCAACCCTCCGAGGAACCGCTAGCCGAGCGCCTGCGCCGCGGCCGCGGATTTCGGCCCGTCAGCCAGCCGGCCCTCAGTCGTCGTCGTCCGGTGTGGCCTCGTAGAGCCAGGCCTGGCCCGTGGCCCTGACGCCCGAGTCGAGCACCCGGCGGTCGGCCAGGGCCTCTTCCACCTTGTTGCGGGCGTCCTCCTCGTCGGCGGCGTCCACCAACAGCTTGGCCTCCACCAGCACCTCGTAGCTGCGGTCGGCCGGAGATACCACCTCGAGGCGCCTGGCGGGCCGGCGGTCGAGGTGCTCCTGGAGGGTGGCGATCCTCTCGCGAATGATAACCGCGCAGCGCTCCAGCACCCGGTGCCCCGTGGACGTGAGGGTGAAGACCCGACGGGCCGGGCCCGGCCCCGCTGTCTCCCACGTGGGATCCACCAGGTTGGCCGCCTCGAGCCAGTGAAGGGCCCGGTAGGTCTGGGCCGGGTCGTCTCGCTCGTAGCCGAACGGGCGAAGGCGCTCCACCAGGTCGTAACCGTGCCCGGGCCGCTCGGCCAGCAGCATCAGCAGGCAGAAGCGGAGCTGTCCACGGGGGTGACAGATCTCCCCTACGGCCTCGTCAGGGCTCGGGTCGCCGGCTCCGGCGGCTCCCCGCTTGGTCCTCCGCTGGGGGGCGGCTGAGGCGACGGCGATGCGGTACGTCCGCCGGCCCCGCACCTCTCGCACGATGGCCCCCTCCCGCTCCAGGCGGGTGAGCATGGCGTTCAAGGTGCTGAGGTCCTCGTACCCGACGGCCCGGGCCATCTCCCGGGTGAGGCCGCGCCCGTCGCTGCTCTCCACGCTCCCGCCGTGACTGGCGAGGTAGTCGAGGATGCGCTGCCTGCTGGTAGCCGAGTCGCCGCCCGTGGACTCACCACGGCCGGGTCTCACCCTTCGCCTCGGCACGAGGTCGTGGTCAACTACGAGTCGCTGGACGCTCATCTCGGATCGACCCATAGGCTAAGACCTGGCCCCTAGGGCCGGGTCAAGTCCCCACCCGGCCATCCGCTGGAGACCGACCCCTCCAGGTCGCTCATCCGGAACAGGGCCCGCAGCTCGAGGCCTGCGCTCTTCAGGTGCTCGGGCCCGCCCGCCTGCCGGTCGATCACGCACAGCACGTGCTTCACGTCGGCGCCGCGCTCGGCCAGGGCGTGGCAGGACGTCAGAACCGCCCCTCCGGTGGTGACCACGTCCTCCACCACCGCCAGGCGCCGCCCGGCCACGTCGCCCCCCTCCGCCAGCCTGCGGGTGCCGTAGCCCTTGGGCTGCTTGCGCACGAAGAAGGTGGGCAGGCCGGTGAGCTGAGACAGGACCACGGCGAGGGGCACGCCGCCGAGCTCCAGGCCCGCCAGCCCGTCCACCTCCGGTGGGACCAGCGGTTCCAGGGCCTCGCAGATGAGGCGCAGCAGCTCGGGGTCCGACTCGAACAGGTACTTGTCGAAGTACTGGTCCGCTATGACCCCGGATCGAAGCCGGAACTCGCCCACGAGATGGGAGCAGCGGTAGATGCGGCTACCCAGGGCGGCACGGTCCATCGCCATCAGTCTCGCGCCTGGCCGAGCGGTCTCCGTCCGCCGCGAAGCGTGTCGCGAAGAGGTCACGGGGGAAGAGTGCCCCTGGAACACACGCCCGTGCATGGAGACGAAAGATGCCTGCCAGAGAGGAGATCCCCGAGCCGGTGAAGCGGTCGTCGGCCAAGGCACAGCGCACGTGGGGCAAGGCTCACGACAGCGCCGTTGAGACCTACGGCGAGGGCGAGGTGGCTCACCGCACCGCCTACGCCGCCCTCAAGCACACCCACGAGAAGAAGGGTGGCCGTTGGGTCGCCAAGGACGAGAAGGGCCCGTCCGACCCTCGCTCCCGGCAGAGCACGGCCGACAAGCGGGCGGGAAAGGGCGAGACCTACGGCGGTGTCGACGTCTACGGCAACACCAAGCAGGAGCTGTACGAGCGGGCCCGCCAGCTCGACGTCGCCGGTCGCTCCCGGATGAGCAAGCACGAGCTGGCCCAGGCCATCGCCCGAAGGCAGTAAGCGAGCGGCTGGCTCACTCCGCCCCGGCGACGCCCACGGGGCAGCTGACGCCCGTACCGCCGAGCCCGCAGTAGCCGCCCGGGTTCTTGGCCAGGTACTGCTGGTGGTACGACTCCGCGTAGTAGAAGGGTGGCGCCTCCCGCACCTCGGTCGTGATGGGCCCGTAGCCCGCCGTCTCCAGCATCTCCTGGTAGGCGGCCCTGAACGCTTCGGCCGCCTTCCGCTGGTCCTCGTCGTACCAGTAGAGCGCCGATCGGTACTGGGTGCCGACGTCGTTGCCCTGGCGCATGCCCTGAGTGGGGTCATGGTTCTCCCAGAAGAGCTTCAGCATGGCCTCGTAGGTGGTGACGGAGGGGTCGAAGACGACGAGCACCACCTCGGCGTGCCCGGTGCGCCCGCTGCACACCTCGCGGTAGGTGGGATTGGGCGTGGACCCGCCCGCATAGCCCACCGCCGTGGTGTAGACGCCGTCCGCCTCCCAGAACGTGCGCTCGGCCCCCCAGAAGCAGCCCATCCCGAAGACGGCCCGCTCCAGCCCCTCGGGAAAGGGTGGCAACAGGCGATGGCCGTTGACATGGTGCACGTCGGGCATGTCCATGGGCTCCTTTCTGCCCGGCAGGGCCTCGTCCGGGCCGGGCAGGTGGGCGTTGCGCCTGGCGAAGAGCATGGTGCGCCTCCTGTCGCCTGCTGTCGCGTCCTGTCGCCTCCTTCGGCAGGGTCCATTGTCGCGTCCCTCACGCCGGCCACCCCTTGTGGGCCAGTTGGCAGGACCCGGCGCCCGTGTGCGC